>JAPKAW010000071.1 GCA_028825055.1 Flavobacteriales bacterium
ACAAGGTCATTTGGATGGTCACCTTGATCCTCAGCTTGTGTTCGCTGCTAGCAGTATATAGTGCCATTTCGTCTTTGGCTTACAAAACCGATGGCAGTTCATTGCGATTCTTATTCAAGCAGGGAGTCATGCTCAGCATTGGCTGGGGAGTCATGCTACTCATACACAAAGTCAATTTTCGCTATTTCTCTCGAATATCCCAGGTCCTCATTTGGGTGGCGGGAATCTTATTGATTTTAACCCTCATTTTCGGAGCTGATATCAACGAAGCCAAACGGTGGCTGCGCATCCCCTTTGTGGGATTGACATTACAGACTTCAGATTTTGCAAAAGTTGTTTTGGTCACATTCGTGGCAAGAGAATTGACACAACGGCGCATGCAATTGCATGATTTCCGAAACGGTGTCATACCGATACTCATACCCATCGTGGTCATCTGCGGCTTGATATTACCCGCTGACTTTTCCACGGCTGCGATGCTCGCAATCGTGTGTGTCGGCATGCTCTTTATCGGTGGAATTCCATGGAGGCATCTGTTCCGTATTGCCGGTTTTGGTGTCATTGCCTTAGTAGTTTTGTTTGGAGTTGGAAAAACAGCTCCCGAAGTCTTGCCTCGTTTTGGAACATGGGCTGGCCGGATTGAACGCTTCGCAGGCATTGACAAGGCAAAAGAAGGGGACGCCTTAGATTATCAGATTGAATTGGCTCAAGTCGCCATCAATCGAGGAGGCCTGCTGCCACATGGCCCAGGAACGGGAACGTCCCGCAATTTCCTTCCCCACCCCTATTCCGACATGATTTTCGCGTTCATTATTGAGGAATGGGGCGCGATTATGGGCGGTTTAGGCCTGGTCATGCTGTACTTAATCCTCCTCTTTCGAACAATCCGGATATCCACGAGATGTCCGAGGCATTTCGGAGGATTGCTGGCCATGGGGCTTGGGATTCTCCTTGTTTTTCAAGCCATGATCAATATGGCTGTCGCGGTGAGGCTCTTCCCCACCACTGGACAGCCACTGCCGTTAGTCTCATACGGAGGAACCTCCATGGTCTTTACGTGCTTGGCGATTGGAATGATTTTAGCAGTGAGTCGATCGGTCACCGATCCAAAAGGTTGGGGAAAAACCAGCGATGCGATGGACGCCCGAGACCATGAACGCGGCATGGGCAATCGTTTTATCGAATCCGAAAAATCCGCCACCAGTGAGCGCTAACACATCACTGAAACGAGTGGTTATTTCCGGAGGCGGAACCGGGGGACACATTCACCCAGCACTCGCCATTGCCGATGAAATTATCCGGAGACATCCCCAATGTGATATTCAATTTGTGGGGGCCATCGGACGGATGGAGATGGAAAAGGTCCCGCTTGCTGGCTATGCCATCACCGGTCTATGGATTACGGGGATCGATCGAAACTGGAAAAGTCTTCGCAATTTGCTCTTTCCATTTAAATTGATTCACAGCTTGATTCACGCCAACGGCTTGATTCGAAAGTGGAAGCCCCAAATCGCAATTGGTGTCGGAGGGTTTGCCAGTGGACCATTGCTTCAAAGAGCCTCTGCTAAGAAAATTCCCACCCTCATTCAGGAACAAAATTCTTTTCCGGGAATCACGAATCGAATCCTTTCCAAAAGAGTCGACCGCATCTGCGCTGGGTTCCCAGGACTCGATCGCTGGTTTCCTGCAGACCGCATCCTTGAAACTGGAAATCCATTGCGGCGACGTGTTGCGGCTCTGGCAAACACCATGGCAGACGAGGAGTTGAACCGAGCACGCGTTCATTTTGGATTCGACGAAAATCGCCCATTGGTCTTTGTTATGGGGGGAAGTTTGGGTGCCCTTTCCATGAACAAAGCGGTGCAACACTTGTGTGAAGAACACGCCAGCGGCCTTCCTTTTAATGTCCTCTGGCAATGCGGCGGACGCTACGAAACCACCTGCAACGCGTGGTTAGATTCACAAACAACTGCGGCCTCAGCCCAGATTCGCTGCCACGGATTCATTGACCGCATGGATTGGGCCTATGCCGCCGCTGATGTGATCGCAAGCCGCGCCGGCGCCATGTCCATTGCCGAACTGGCGTTGGTAGGAAAGCCTACCATTTTGGTGCCCTCTCCCTTTGTCGCTGAAGACCATCAAACCCGCAATGCGGAATCCCTTAGCGAACGTGGAGGAGCCATTTTACTGAAGGACCAGCATGTTGTCGAACAATTGGGAGATGCTTTAAAAAACCTTCTTGAAGACACGGAGAAAAGCCAGCTCATGTCAAAGTCAATACAAAAATCCGCTCGCCCAGATGCCGCTGCCCGTGTTGTGGATGCCATTGAATCCCTCATTCAGTTGTGACTTTGTGCTATGCAATTGAATTCAATTTCCACCGCGTATTTCATCGGCATCGGAGGCATCGGAATGAGCGCTCTCGCACGCTACTTGAAGCGCAAGCACGCAATCCGTGTAGCTGGATATGATCGCGTTCCATCGGATGTAACCGCTGCCTTGGAAGCCGAAGGCATCGAAGTCTATCATGACAAGAACGTTGTGCCCGCTTCCATCGCTGCGCTTCCGCCAGAATCAATTTTAGTGATCCGTACGCCTGCAGTTTCCTTGGATCACCCACATCACCTAGCCTTTGAGGAGCGAGGAGTCCGTATCATCAAGCGCAGCGAACTGCTCGGACACATTGCACAGGAAACCCCCACCCTTGCCGTTGCTGGCACCCACGGGAAAACCACCACGACTGCCATGCTCGCCCATTTGCTGGACGGCTGTCCAGGCAAATGCAATGCCTTTCTTGGGGGTATCGCCACGGGGATTGAATCCAATCTGTACTTGCATAACGACGCTCTTTGGACCGTTGTAGAGGCGGACGAATTTGACCGCAGTTTTCTTCATCTACACCCCGAACATGCCGTGATCACCAGCTTAGACCCTGACCACCTCGATGTGTATGGCAGTGAAAAGGCCTTCCAAGAAGCCTTTCTCTCGTTCTCCCGCCAAGTCAATCAAGGATGTCTGATTCACGCTGATGTGGATTGGGTTGGCGAAGAAAATGAACGCTACGGCATTGCCTCCAACCGAGAAGACGCCGCACACTTAGCCTATGCTGCTGTGGCTCCTCGCGTCGACCAAGGAGTCTGGACAGCGGACGTCAAATTGGGCACTGAATGGGTGGAAGGCGTGACCTTTCCAATGCCCGGTCTTCATAACGTATCCAATGCTTTAGCAGCACTCGCTTTAGCACATCGAGCAGAGGCACCGATGGACATTTGCTTGCAACGGCTAAAAACGTTCAAGGGAATCAACCGGCGATTTACCTATCACATTCGAGAAGAGTTTGGCGTATACATTGATGATTATGCGCACCATCCTTCAGAATTGAACGCAGCCATTGAGGCTGCCCGGGCGCAGCATCCAGGCAAAGAAATAACGGGGATTTTTCAACCCCACCTCTTCACCAGAACACGCGATCACCTGATCGAATTTGGAGCAGTTTTGAGTCAATTGGATTGCGTGATATTGCTTCCTATTTATGCGGCAAGGGAACAGCCAATTCCGGGAATCGATTCACAAAGGCTGTTTGAAAACATCCCGAACCCCTCCAAACATCTCATCGATTCCGAACGGATATTCGATTGCTTGAAAGCGCATCCACCTGAAGTGCTGATGACATTGGGAGCCGGAGACATCGACCGGAGTGTAATCCCAGTGAAACAGTGGCTTATGGAGGATGGGAATCGATTCAAAAAAACAAAGACAACGCCCTCTCCATGATCCAACGCCTCCTGCCCATCGCTATGTCCGTCGTCCTTTTAGGGACCACCGGAACATTGGTTGGGTTTGCGTTACACGCGGAGAAGGAAATAATCTACGTCGGATTGGAGGTTGATGTCAAAGAAATCAAAGGCATGTTCTTTGTCGATGCTGCGGGTGTCCGCGATGCCATTCTTGCGCACGATAGCATCCAAGGCTCTTGGGTTGAATCCGTATCACTCCAGCAAGTGGACGCTTGGATCCACTCCATTCCAGCTGTGGATAACGTCGAAATCTATCCCGGACTTGACCGAATTTTACACGTTCGCGTTTCACAAAAAGAACCGGTTGCTCGTTTACACACCGGCCCGAATCAACCCGACTCCTATATCGACACGAACGGAGAATCCCTGCCCTTGTCTCCCTATTTTACTGCGCGGGTGCCCATTATCCATGCGAAATCTCTGGAACACGCATCCGAGGCCTTTTCATTGATTCAATCCACCCGCAAAGCCCCCCTTTGGTCAGCCTTTATTGATCAAGTTCTAGTGAAAGAAGATGGAGGGCTGGAAATCATTGCACGGATAGGAGGAGCACGAATTGCATTGGGAGACACGTCCCACCTGGATTCAAAATTGAACAATCTATTGACCTTCTACCGAGAGCAAATCCGCAGAGGCAATCTGAACGAATACCAACTCATCAACTTGTCCTTTGCAGGTCAAGTTGTGGCTCAACGCTATTACTAAGTCAACGCAATTCACCCATACTATGGAAATGGATCAACAAGCCCACAACGACGAATTGGTCGTCGGACTCGATATAGGAACAACCAAAATTGCTTGTTTTGTCGGCCGTAGAAACGACCATGGAAAAATTGAAATCCTTGGCTACGGTAAAAGCGACTCCGTTGGTGTGTCACGAGGAGTGGTCGCCAACATCGAACGCACTGTCGAATCAATCCGTAAGGCCATCGATGAAGCGGAACGCACTTCTGGCGTCGCCATTGAAGTGGTCAACGTAGGCATTGCTGGACAGCACATCAAGAGCCAGCAAACACGAGGACAACGTACCCGCGATGACTTGGAGTCTGAAATTAGCAACGAGGACATCCAGGCACTGATTCAGGACATGTACAAGCAAGTCATGCAGCCTGGCGAAGAGATCTTACACGTTTTACCACAAGAGTATACCGTCGATAACGAGCAGGGCATCAAAGAGCCTGTTGGAATGAGCGGCATCCGATTGGAAGCCAACTTTCACCTCATCATCGGCCAGATTGCTGCCATTCGCAACATCTATCGCTGCATTCAAAAGGCTAACCTGACGGTGGACCAATTGATTTTGGAGCCCTTGGCTTCATCAGCAGCCGTTTTGAGCGATGAAGAAAAAGAGGCCGGAGTTGCCTTGGTCGATATTGGTGGAGGAACGACCGATATTGCCATTTTTCAAGACGGAATTATCCGTCACACCGCGGTTATACCATTTGGAGGCAACGTGTTGACTGAAGACATTCGCCAAGGATGCTTGATCATGAAGAAACAGGCGGAACAACTCAAACAACGCTTTGGATCTGCCATTTCAACTGAAATGAAAGACAATGAAATCGTATGTATTCCGGGGTTACAAGGCCGAAATGCACGAGAGATCAGCCTGAAAAACCTTGCTGCGATCATCGAAGCACGCATGACTGAAATCATCGAGCACGTGCACTTTGAAATCCGAAACTCTGGTTTTTCTGATCAGTTAATTGGCGGAGTCGTCTTGACCGGTGGCGGTTCGCAGTTGCGTCACGTCACTCAACTTTTTCAGTACGTAACAGGGTTGGACTGTCGCGTCGGCTATCCTAGTGAACATCTCGCCGAAGCTCCTGATGCGCAAGCCACTGCTCCTAGTTTCGCAACAGGAGTTGGTCTCGTCATCAAAGGATACGATCGCTTAGCGCCTAAAAGCGACTCAATAAAGGCCGACGATATTCGAAAGGATGCAGAAAAGTCTCAACACATGCGGCTTATTGACAAGCTCAAGAACTACTTCGTCGAAGAAGAAGAGGAAGACTGAATCCTACCTCCATTAAAGAACATCTCATTCCCTGAATTCTCCATTCATGAACGATTACAACAATCCACCAGATTCAAAGGCCATTTCACATGCCCCTATCAAAGTCATTGGCGTAGGAGGAGGCGGATCAAATGCCGTTAACACGATGTACAACCGCGGCATAACCGGGGTCGATTTCATCGTTTGCAATACCGATGCACAGGCTTTGGACGCCAGTCCAGTACCCGTTAAAATCCAATTGGGCGCTACCCTCACTCGAGGACAAGGCGCCGGTTCATTGCCTGAAGTTGGACGCAATGCCGCCATCGAGTCCTTAGACGACGTGAAGGAATTAATCGGTGAAGACACCAGCATGGTCTTCATCACAGCAGGAATGGGCGGAGGCACTGGAACTGGAGCAGCTCCTGTGATCGCGCAGGCTGCACGTGAAATGAACATTCTTACTGTCGGTATTGTGACCATCCCCTTTCTTTTTGAAGGAAGACGAAGAACAGACCAAGCCAACAAAGGTCTCGCTGAAATGCGCGAGGCCGTGGACACCTTGCTCATCATACGCAATGACAAATTGCGGGAATTGTACGGCAACCTGACCATCCGAAAAGCTTTTGCCAACGCCGACGAAATCTTGTGCACCGCAGCCAAAGGCATCGCGGAAGTGATCACATTGACTGGAGAAATCAATGTGGACATGAACGATGTCAACACCGTTATGCGCAACTCCGGTCGTGCCATCATGGGGTCCGGCGTGGCCTCAGGAGAAGGGCGCGCGAGCAAAGCAGTAAGCGAAGCACTTGAATCACCACTACTCAATGACTGCGACATTACGGGAGCCAACTTCGTCTTGCTCAATATCACATTCGGAACAGAGGAAATCTTGATGGATGAGATTATGGAAATCACAGACATCATTCAAGATTCAGCGGGGCAATCAGCTGAGGTAATCTGGGGATATGGAGTGGATGCTTCGCTTGAAGATGACCTCTGTGTCACAGTGATTGCAACAGGCTTTAAAGGACAAGACTTGGATGGCTCAAGGCGCGTCGCCGCTCCCAAAAAGATCATGTTATTGGATGAAGAACGAGAAGTCAAAACCGCCGTTCAACCTGTGCAACAGCAAGAGCCGGAGGCTCGTGAGCCCTATCTCCGTTCAACTGAACAAACAACACAAGTCCCGTCCATTGAAGAAGCCGGCACGTTCAATTTCGTTGGTGTTGAAGACAATGGAGCTAAAACCGACGAAGACGATTCAGGATTGCATTTTCAATTGATCAAGAAAGAGGAAGACACAGAGGACACTGCCCCATCGATTGCTCCGAACCCAGGAAGCGACACGCCTGAAATCACCGTCTACACCTTGGACAGTGATCCATTGCCATTAACCTCCGACGTTCCCGACTTGGATGGAATCAACTTTCAGGAGAAGCCCGAGCCGGTCAAAGCTCCTGAAAAATTAACGACTCCTCCCCTTTCTTTTACAGGCATTTCCCGTGAAAAAGAGGACCCAAAGCCTAGCGTAACACCTTCCTATACAGCACCCGCTGATGCTGCTAAGACCCATGTCAACCGAACGCAACGCATTCAACAATACACGAG
Source organism: Flavobacteriales bacterium (assembly GCA_028825055.1). Taxonomy (GTDB): domain Bacteria; phylum Bacteroidota; class Bacteroidia; order Flavobacteriales_D; family Sanyastnellaceae; genus UA16. The sequence goes on from JAPKAW010000071.1 coordinate 7,408, forward strand.
GAAATTAAAAACTCCTGGGGGCCTCGCAGACTTGGAAGCTGAACCAGCATTCAAGCGGCGTCATGTCGTATTGGATGATGTGGATCATTCTTCGACATCTAAAGTAAGTCGATTCAATCTCAGCGAAGCCATCGATGAAGAGGGCGAAAGCCACATCGAATTGCGCAACGACAATCCATTTCTACACGACAACGTCGATTGATCATGTCTCTATACACAACCATATCTGACGGCATCAAAGAAGCCATGCGGGCCAAAGACAAGGAACGTCTATCTGCACTTCGAGACGTCAAGAGTAAGCTTATGCTCGAAGCCACCAAAACGGGTGTTGACGGCGATGCGATTGAAGATGTCAAAGCCATGGCCATCTTGAACAAATTGTACAAGCAGCGCACCGAAACCGCGACCTTATATGCGGAACAAGGAAGGCCTGATCTCGAAGCAGAAGAAAGAGCACAAGCCGCCGTTATTGAAGCGTATCTGCCCAAGCAACTCAGTGAAGAAGAAATTGAGCAACGCGTCAAAACCATCCTCGCTGAAGTGGGAGCTACATCCATGGCGGATATGGGGCGAGCGATGGGAGCTGCGAGTGCTGCCATGTCAGGACAGGCCGACGGGAAAATCATTTCTCGCTTCGTCAAAGCTGCTCTCCAAAACAACTAATCAACTAGTTGTTAGCGTTTGTGAAACACATTTTCCACGCAGGGAATGCGTGTACCTTCGCGGTGAGCAGAACAATTTGCTTCCGATTCTTATCCTCTCATTCAAATTCCACCTCATGAAGTTTTTTGATTATTCAACCCTCTCTGCGATTTTAGTCGCCGGCACATTGCTCTCTTGCAACCAACCTGTGTCTGATGAAAACATCGCTGAGGCCAAGCCTGAAGAAACGGGAGAAATCAAGGTCGTATCGACGCTTT
>JAPKAW010000072.1 GCA_028825055.1 Flavobacteriales bacterium
ACGGCTATGGATTGGGTAGGTTCTATTGGTACGTTACTTATGCTCATTGCCTTGGAGGCTGTTTTGGGCATCGACAACTTATTGTACATCGCCATCGAATCGGGACGAGTTGAGAAGAAGAACCAGCGACGCGTTCAACGCATTGGGATTTTGAGCGCGGTAATTTTGAGGCTGCTCTTGTTGCTCTTGTTGATCCAATTGATCGCGCTGTTTCAAGCGCCGTTATTTGTTGTGGACTGGGGCCATGCGGTTCAAGGCCATTTCAATGGACATAGTCTAATCGCCATGTTGGGAGGTGGTTTTATCGTTTACACTGCTGTGCGTGAAGTGTGGCACATGTTGGCCCACGATGAAAATGCAGGGAATGCTCAAAAGCAATTTCGGAAGCCTGCCGCTGCGATCGGTGCGATCGCACTCATGAACGTTGTGTTTTCCTTTGACTCTGTGCTCACGGCCATCGCACTGACGGACGTTCTTTGGATCATGTCTTTGGCCATTATACTGAGTGGCGTCGTCATGATTCTATTGGCCAATCACGTTGCAGAATTTCTCAAGAAGAACCGTGCTTATGAGGTCCTAGGGCTTTTTATTCTGCTGATAGTCGGTGTCATGCTTCTTTCGGAGGGAGGCCATATGGCGCACTTAACGTTGTTTGGAGGGGCTATAGAACCCTTGAATAAAACGACGTTTTACTTCGTTGTAACGGTGCTGATTGTAGTGGATGTTGTACAATCAAAGTACCAGCGAAAATTCAAAAAAGGGAGTCACTAAGCCCGCTACAATCAGTCCTTTTTTGGCTCCGGCCCCTTGTAGCCTGCGTTGTGAACTGCGGTTACAGCCCTCCCTGAAGGGTCGACTACATTTCGAAGGCTTTCGCTCCATTCCAATGCTTTTTCCGTGCTGCAAGCAACGGACTTCCCGCCAGGAACCGTTGCGGCACAAGCCGCAGAAGGGAAGTGTTTTTCAAAGAGAGTCCGATAGTAATAACCTTCCTTGGTGTCAGGTGGATTGATTGGGAACCTCACTGAAGCTCGAGAGAACTCTTCGTCAGTTATATGTGACTCTGCATGTTCCTTCAGGCCATCAATCCATCCATATCCCACGCCATCCGAGAACTGTTCCTTTTGTCTCCAAAGAATTTCATCCGGAACGATTCCATCAAAGGCCTCTCGTATGATGTGTTTTTCTATGCGATTTTCACCACTCATTTTAGCTTGTGGATCCAAGGACATAGCATAATCCACAAAGGGTTTGTGTAAAAAGGGCACGCGTGTTTCTATGCCCCAGGCCATCATGGCTTTATTTGCACGGGAACAATCGTATTTGTTTAGAGCCAATACTTTCCGAACGGTTTCTTCGTGAAATTCTTTTGCATCGGGCGCAAGGTGGAAGTACAAATAGCCGCCGAAAAGCTCGTCTGCACCTTCTCCTGACAGGACCATTTTGATGCCCATAGCCTTGATTTGACGTGCCATGAGGTACATGGGAGTGGATGATCGTATCGTTGTAACGTCGTACGTCTCCACATGTTTTACAACATCTTCGAGGGCGTCTAAGCCTTCTTGAACTGTAAAGGTTAAGGGGTGGTGTGCTGTTCCGATGTGATCAGCAACCTTTTGCGCTGCGGCGACATCCGGACTGCCTTCGAGGCCGATGCTAAAGCTATGAGCACGTGGCCACCAAGCCTCTGTTTCGCTGTTGTCATCTACTCGCTTTTGCGAAAAAGATTGGGCTATGGCCGCAATGACGCTGGAGTCTAATCCTCCGCTGATGAGCAGGCCATATGGCACATCGCCCATCAAATGCGAACGAACGGCCTCAGTGAGTTGGGCATTGAGCTCTTTTGAATCAAGTGCCTTTTTGGGCGCTGTTTCCCAATCCATCCAATTCGCATGGTAATACTTGCGAGGCGCAATGTCATCGGAAGACCACGTGTGCCCTGGAGGAAATTCTGAAACATCATCGCACAATGGGGCCAGAGCTTTGATTTCAGATGCCACAAGCAATGTTCCCTCTTCATCGTGCCCGAAATAGAGTGGGATGATCCCAATGGGGTCTCGTCCAATGAGCCACTTGTTCTGCAATGGATCGTATAAAACAAACGCGAACATGCCTTCGAGATGGTCAACTAAATCAGATTCGAACTCCCGATAAAGAGCCAAAATGACTTCGCAATCACTGCCTGTTTGGTAAGGGTAAGACGCTGTTTTTTGACGAATGTTCTGGTGGTTGTAGATTTCTCCGTTTACGGCCAAAGCAGTCTGATGTTCTGGATCAATCAGTGGTTGTGCGCCACTACTAACATCCACAATAGCCAGTCTTTCATGTGCTAAAATCGCATGAGCATGCTGGTAGACACCGGACCAGTCTGGTCCACGGTGCCGCTGAAGTTTTGAAACAGTTAACGCAAGAGAACGATGTGCTTCACTTGAGTTACTAAGATTGAGGAGGGCTGTAATCGAACACATGTCCTGTAAGGGTTGATAGGTTCAATACGTTCAATTCAAATAAAAGTTGCAGCGAATTAGCATTTAGAGCACATCGCAAAACAGCTTAAAAGCCCTATTTTTGCGTCAACCTGTTGATTATGAAATATAGATCCCCTCTTCTCAGGGCTCAAGTCGTCTTTGCGGCTAGCCTTTTGTTTTGTTTTTCATTCCAATCTTTACATGCTCAAGTGGCTGCAGATGAAACCACATTTTTGCCAAACGAGCTTTTGGTGATGGTGGATCTCGATGTGGATCACGAGAAGGTCTGGGCCTCATTAAGTGGAATTGCCTCATTTGATATTGTCAGCATTCCCTCTCCTTCAACAGGCATCTATCAATTGGTCGTTGCTGCGTCGGACTGGCCCTTGGCTCTAGATCGATTCGCAGCCCATCCGCACGTGCGAGCAGTGCAATTGAATCACACGGTAGCTGAACGGGAGACTGTCCCCAATGACCCCAATTTTGGTCAGCAATGGCATCACGTTCAATCGGGTGATCATGACATCGACTCGGATTTGGCTTGGGATATTACGACTGGAGGAACAGCAGGGAACGGTGCGCGCGTAGTGGTTGCAGTCTTAGAAGGTGGTGGGTCAAACTACAACCATGTGGACTTAATTGACAACCATTGGGTCAACACGTTGGAAATTGAAGGCAATGGCATTGACGACGATGAAAATGGGTATGTCGATGATTATGATGGTTGGAATTCAGGGAGTAACGACGATAACATTGCGGCTGGTGGACACGGTACGTCTGTGAGCGGAATGATTGGAGCAACGGGAGACAATGGAATTGGCGGGGCAGGTGTGAATTGGGATGTGGAGATCATGCAGATTGATATGCCCAATGGTTTGTCCGAGGCCAACGTGATTGCTTCATATGAGTACCCGAAAGTGATGCGGGACTTCTACAATGAGACTCAGGGCTCAAAAGGGGCCTTTGTTGTCGCGACAAACGCATCGTGGGGAATCGACCAAGCGAATCCTGCAAACTATCCCGTTTGGTGTGCATACTACGATGAACTAGGGATGTCAGGCATCTTGAATTGTGGTGCAACAACAAACCAAAACCTCAATGTAGACGTGGTCGGAGACATGCCTACGGCGTGCAGTTCAGATTACATGGTTTCTGTTACGGCGACGAACAGCAGCGACGTGCGCACGTTCAGTGGTTATGGCGCCACGACCATTGACTTGGCGGCTCCGGGTGATCAGGTTTATTTACCAAGTGGCAGCAGTGGGTATGGCAACACCAGCGGGACTTCGTTTGCGAGTCCGTGCGTTGCTGGAGCCATCGCGTTAATTTACAGTGTTCCGTGTCCTGAATTGGCCGAATTGGCGGTAAACAATCCTCAAGGAGCTGCTGATCTTGTGCTAGGTTATCTGTATGAAGGAACAGATCTGGTTTCCAACTTGGTCACGGAAGTGGTCACGGGTGGACGATTGAACGTTGCGAATTCTGTTGAACTGGCGCTGGCGAGTTGCGGCCCGATTGAATGTGAAATTCAGGCTTTTGAAGGAGAAGCATATTGTGTGTTTGATACCACAACGAATGCGGTGAATACCATGCTGGATCTGACGGCTACATTTTCCAACTTCCTCTGTGAAGGTCAGATCTTGTGCTATCGAGATACCGCTGATTCCGACTGGACCTGTGGTTTGACAGAAATGTTGGGATTGGAGTTGTCCAGCGGCAACACCGTCACGATGGGAGGATTGAATGCCAATTCGGCCTATGAAGTGTATTTCGCTTTGGACTCATTGGTCAGCGATACGCTTTTCATTGAAACACCCGACTGTCTTGCATTGATTCCGGGTTGCATGGATGAATTGGCGAACAACTATGCTGCTGAAGCAACCATTGACGATGGTTCTTGTGAGTTTCCTTGCATGGATATTGTTCTCACAATTACAACGGATTGTTGGCCTGAAGAGGTGGGCTGGAGCATCATTGATTCCAATGGAGAGGAGGTTGTTGGGGTTGCGCCGGATACATACGAGGAAGAAGGAACAGACGAAGTTTGGGAAGGCTGCGTGCCGCTTGGCTGCCATACCTTATCCATCACCGACGCGTATGGAGATGGATTGAATGGGAGCGTTTGGGGTTCATGTGAGGTTGACGGCAATTATGCCTTGACGACCGTTGAAGGAGCCGTCATTGTTTCCATGGGGGAGCCTGACTTTGGTTCGGAAATCGAACATCCATTTTGTTTGCCAGTTGTCGTGGGATGCAATGAAGATGGAGCCTGTAATTATGATGCCGAAGCGAACGCAAATGATGGATCTTGCTATGCTCCGGGAGATTCGTGTGATGATGGCGATGAACTGACCATTTTGGATGTGATTGGGGAAGATTGCCTGTGCGCTGGTGTTGAGGAGGTATTGGGATGCTTGGATGATCAAGCGTGCAATTATTCTGAAGAAGCGAATTCAGACGATGGTTCATGCACTTACGTGGGACAAGGGATTATCTCTGGACCAACAGATCCAATGACTGGAACAACACAGACCTATAGTTATGATGGGCCTGCAGAAAACGGTTATGTTTGGATCGTGAGTCAAGGCGCCTTTGTTGGCGCATATGAAGGGACTGGCATCACTACGGTTGAGGTTCTATGGGACGATTTGTCAGGCGGTATGAACGGCTCAATTTCGGTTTCTGAGACGGATACATCTGGATGTGAAGGCACCGTTGAAATGATGATTAATCTATTGGTTAATGGTATGCAGGAATTGGAAGCTATCGGCATGTCAGCTTTCCCCAACCCTGTTTCTGAAACCTTATGGATTGAGTGGGACGTCAACTTTGAGGAGCCACGGACTGTGGTCATCTTCAATGTCCAAGGTCAAGAAGTCTACAATAGTGTCATTCAATCAGCGCGTACGCCAGTGGATTGCACTGGATGGGCTGAGGGAGTCTACACTGCGCAAGTGTTTGGTGCGATGGACTCCACAAGCGCATCGGTCCAAGTAGTCGTGGTGCGCTTATGACTTCGGTTCACAAGTGAACCGTTCAGAGTTGCCTAGCTGATGGGAGAGGTCCCCACTTCAAACCAGAAGGATCCGCCATGCGGTTCCACACCGGTCGTATTGGGATGATTCCAAAGCGATTCCAATGTCTGCTTAAACTCCGGGTGTTCGCTGACCCAAAATGCCGGGAAAAGGGGTTGATAGCGTTCTGGGTTGCTCAATAGCGCCATCGCCAACATGTACTGCTCCGAATAAGCGCGGTCACACATTTCTTGGGGGTAGTCCCAGGGAATGTAGATGTCGTGAATTTGAACAATGACGCCCGGTTTGAGAAGGGGGAACCACTCCAAGAAGACCACAGTCGCATCTGAATTGGGCAGTACCCGGTGGCTGTTGTCGATGAATAAGATGTCGCCTGCTTCTAACGAAAGCGCAAGATTTGGGTCAACCGACTCAAATGGAGATCGAATGATGGTTTGTGAGACTTGGTCAATGTCAGCCCGAGGAAAGGGGTCGATGCTGATGATTTCTGTCTGGGGGCTATGCTGCGCTTTTGCTGCGGCAGCAACCAGTGTAGAGTTGCCAGATCCAACTTCAAGATACCGTTTCGGCTTCCTCGTTGCCACCATACTGAAAAGTGCCGCCATGTCCAAACCGGGCAAGAAACCATTGTTCCAGCCTGGTTTCAAGGCATTGGTCTCCTCGTCACGTTTCCGAATGGCTTTGAGGTCATCTGCAAAGTGCAGAATTTGACGAACCTCTGTTGAGATTTCATCAGATCGTTGCGAAAGGATCTTCTCCAGTGGACCATGTGCACGATCTAACTCAGCAAGAAAACGCGGTTTGAAGTCAACAGGATAGTCCAAGTGTGCAGTTTGCCACTTGGGTGATAAGAACCGGTACCAATTTTTAATCCGAGAAAGACTTTGCGACATGGGGCGAAGATACAATGGCAAAAAAACTACGAAGAAAGGAATGTAGGAAGCGAATGGTGCTAGAGTCCAGCCTCGGAATCCCAGAGTGCTCGCAATCGGATTACCTCTTTTTGAGTCCAAGCATGTGCCTCATTCAAAAGGACTTGTCCGTCGGATCCGGAAATGGTCTCGCCGATTGAAACGCGAACGTCAATGTGCTTTTTCCCGAAGTGCTTCCAAGCATGTGGGATGAACATCTGCTTATCGACCCAAGCGAAATCAGGATCCCGGTATTCGATGGCAACAGGGGTGATTGGAAAACCGCCTTCGGCACTGATGTAAAACATAGAAGGACGGTACTCCAATAAATCGGGGCCTTTATGTGTCGTGCCTTCTGGGAAAATAACAATCCCAAACCCTTCTCTAAGTCGCTGCTTGACCTGCTCTCTAGTTTCCTTGCGGCTTTCTTTACTTTTTCGCTGAACCCAAATGGTGTGCAGCGTATTGGCTGACCAGCCAATGATCGGCCACGATTTGCTTTCAATACGGGCTACGAAGGCTACAGGCCTCTTGGCGGGGATTAAAATGGCATCCACATAGCTCCTGTGGTTGCCCATAAGAATACTCGGCTGCTCTGGCAATTCACCTTCTTGAAAGACACGGATCCCCATAAGGCGGTATACACTTGCAATGAATTGAAGAAACAATACATGCATGGCATTGCGATCCTTGTCGGTCCTCCACTTCACCCAAACCATACCCAAACCATAATAGGAGCAGATTAGTAGGAATCCGGGAATTCGGTAACTGGAGCGGAGAAATCTAAAAATCATGGATTGCGCTTTTCATGAAGCGTCCTAAGGTAAGGGTTGAAGTTCGACTGTCGCGAGTGCTTCTTTGACCCACGAGAAGCGTTTGAATTTTCGGGGTGGAGAAGCCTCAACTTTGACCAATTGATGCGTTATAGGATGTGTGAATTCAAGTCGATAAGCGCACAATAGTAAGCCGTGCCCTGCATAATGAGCTCCATTCCCATACCGGTCATCCCCAACAATCCCGTGCTGGATCGCGTACAAGTGTTTTCGAATTTGATGTGTCCGCCCGCTTCCGGTCGCCACGCAAATCAGGCTGCCTTCTCCGCGCGTTGGGATGTTTCCTGTTGCCCAACACAGCGTTGCCGTATAGGCCGATTTATTTTCCAATGGGAGATGAATTTTCAATTCTGCAGGAGATTTTCCATGAACGATGGCGAGGTAGTGCTTTTTTATTCGTTCATTTTTGAAATCAACATTTAGCTCCTGAAGCGCTTTGGAAGTGCGTCCAAAAACAATCCATCCACTCGTGGCAAAATCAAGACGGTGAGCCGGCTCAGGGTGTCCTAAAGAATCCGCTAAAGTTCCGATTTTTGCCCAGGTCGCCACTTGCGATCGAAGGGAGGTTTGGTGGTTTCCACTAGTATGGAGGCCAGCGGGCTTCCAGACTACAAGAATGGCATCGTCCTCGAATCCAATGTGCAGTGGAACCGGAATTTTTACGATTTGGATTTGCTTTGCTTGGAGCAAAGTGATGCGGTCTCCATTGTGGACCCAATCGCCAGTTCTTCCAACGACGTCATTGAGTAGCACCCTTTCGCGCTCAATGGCTTTTTTACAGCCTTTCTTGCTTGCAATCCAATCTCCCGCCAACGATGGAAGTGCATCTTGCAACCTCAGTTCTTTCGAAAAATTTGCAGCGGTAAAGTGGGCCAAAGGGGCTCCTTGATTCATGGAGTCCCGAGTCCCATTGCGTCGAGCATGAACGCCCACTTGTCCGCCTGTTCGTCGATTATTTTCGATGTCGGTTTGCCAGCTCCATGGCCAGCATTGCGATCGATACGGATGAGTACCGGACTTTGACCAATGTGGCATGCTTGAAGCCGCGCTGCGAATTTGAAGGAATGGGCGGGTACC
>JAPKAW010000349.1 GCA_028825055.1 Flavobacteriales bacterium
AGCTTTTGGACATTTTTGAACGCATCCGCAACGACAGAGGCCCATTAGGGCAACATGCACGGGAGAGTCATGGCTATTTCACCTTCCCGAAGTTGGAAGGAGATATTTCCAATCGCATGACTTTTAGAGGAAAAGACGTGTTGGTATGGTCAGTTAATAACTACTTGGGCTTAGCCAATCACCCTGAGGTTCGGAAGGTAGATGCTGAAGCTGCTGCTAAGTGGGGCATGGGCTATCCAATGGGAGCCCGAATGATGTCAGGTCAAACAGCCCAGCATGAGGCTTTAGAAGAGCAACTTGCTGACTTCATGCAGAAGGAAGACGCCTTTCTCCTCAATTATGGTTACCAAGGTTGTCAATCAGCTATTGAGGCTTTGGTAAGTCGCCATGATGTGATTGTATATGATAGTGAGTCCCATGCTTGTATGGTAGACGGCGTTCGTTTACACCAGGGAAAGCGGTACGTTTTTCAGCACAACGATATGACGAGCTTCGTGAAGCAACTCGATCGTGCGCGAGCGCTGACTAAACAAACTGGAGGTGGAATCTTGGTTGTTACAGAAGGTGTCTTTGGTATGGCGGGTGATCAAGGCCAGTTGAAGGATATCTGTGCATACAAAGAGGAATACGGTTTCCGTTTGTTTGTAGATGATGCGCACGGCTTTGGTACAATTGGTCATGAAGGACGTGGCGCGGGGGATGCCCAAGGCGTTCAAGATCAGATTGATGTCTATTTCGGAACGTTTGCAAAAGCCATGGCGACCATCGGTGCCTTTGTAGCGGGTGATGAGGACGTGATTGATTATTTGCGTTACAACATGCGCTCTCAGACGTTCGCGAAATCACTTCCCATGCCCATTGTGATTGGTGCACAGAAGCGACTGGATATGTTGCGGACGCAACCGGAACATAAGGAGCGCTTATGGACTATCGCCAATGCGTTGCAGGCCGGATTGCGAGCCAATGGGTTCAATATTGGGGTAACCAATTCGTGCGTGACTCCGGTGTTTTTGGCAGGAGGGCTGGGTGAAGCGACTAATTTGACATTGGACTTGCGTGAGAATTATGCAATCTTCTGTTCTATCGTGGTGTATCCAGTGGTGCCGAAAGACACGATCATGCTGCGATTGATACCAACAGCGGTTCATACGCTTGAAGACGTAAAGTACACGGTCGAAACCTTTACTAGGGTGAAGGAGAAGCTTTTTGCTGGAGAATACAAGAGCGAGCGCATTGCATCGTGGGCTTGATTTGATTCCATCGCTAGCGTTACGTCATGCGACTTTTCATTGAGCTGTCTTACGACGGATCCCCCTTTCATGGTTGGCAACGACAACCGGAGTCCATTTCAGTTCAGCAAGAGATTGAAGCTCAGCTGACTCAGTTTCTTGGTGAGCGTGTTCCCGTTATGGGATGTGGTCGAACCGATACAGGTGTTCATGCTTCTTATTTTGTGGCCCATTGCGATTGGCCAACAGACACAGAACGAGCCAAGCGTTACAGCGATTGGGAAGAAGCTGCTTGGAAGTTAAATGGCATGTTGCCGCCTGAAATAGCCATTCATCGTATGGTTCCTGTTCATTCCAAGGCACATGCACGGTTTGATGCTATTGAGCGGGGATACATTTACCGAATGCATCAGCGAAAAGACCCGTTTTTGTTGAGTCAATCTGCA
>JAPKAW010000073.1 GCA_028825055.1 Flavobacteriales bacterium
GGAATATCAGCCGAAGACCTTGTTCACTTTCGCGAGCTCGGTTGTGAATTACCGATGCAGCTCGTCCCCTTTGGTTTGGATGAAGCCGAATGGCCCAAGGACACCTCTGCATCGGCGAACCATGTGTTTCACCTCGGTGCTATGGATTGGCGACCCAACCAACAAGGTGTTCGTTGGTTTGTCAACCGCGTTTGGCCTTTGGTGCGTCAACGTATCCCAACTGCAGAGCTAAGACTGGCCGGCCGAAATTTCGCGTCTTCTTGGACATTTCCTGACAACATGGGAATTCGAGTTTTGGGTGAAGTTGAAAACGCCTGGGACATGATGACCGATAACGGTATCATGGTAATCCCATTGTTGAGCGGGAGCGGTATGCGCATAAAAGCTATTGAAGCTCTTGCTGCAGGAAGACCGATCGTGTCCACACCTATCGGAGTTGAGGGAATTCCCGCAGAAGACGGAAAACACGTCATGATTGCTGCCACGCCTGAAAAATTCGCAGCTTGTATTGTCGACTTGTTAGAGAACCCTGAAACCGCGCGTAAAATGGGTTTTGAGGGTCGTAAGTGGGCAAAGGAACACTTTGAGAACAACCGGTTGATTGCATCCATGGTATCCAACTTTCAAGAAGTCTTTCAGCTTTGAAACTGTTGTTGCTCACATCAAGGCTTCCATGGCCTTTAGACAAGGGAGATAAGCTTCGTGCTTACCACCAACTTCGTTCTCTTCACGCCGAGCACGAAGTCCATTTGTTTTGTTTAGTCGGAACCAAGCCTTCCCAAGAGGCCATCGCTGCCCTTGGTGAAGTCGCCCACGAAGTGCATTGGTACAAGATGCGCTGGACAGCCCGGCTTTTGAGAATGGCATGGGCGCCTTTAAGCAGTCGTCCCTTTCAGGTCCATTGGTTCTATCAGCGTCGCGCAGCAAATCATGTTTCCAGTCTTTTGGAGCGCCTGCAACCGGACGCAGTCTATTGCCAACTGATTCGCATGGCCGAATACATCAAAAACCATCATGAATATCCTCGCGTTTTGGATTACATGGATGCACTGAGCGCAGGGATGATGAGGCGATCCCTTCTAAAGAGGTTACCCTCTCGTTGGATTTATCAAATTGAAGCGTCCCGTTTGGCGCGCTATGAAGCGTCCACTTTTGATTATTTTGATTCCCATACGATCATTAGCGTTGCCGATCGCAAGTTGATTTCCCATCCTGACCGAAGCTCCATCCATGTCGTTCCCAACGGGGTCGACAAAGACTATTATGGCGCCCAAATAGCAGAAGAAAAACCACCCGCACCAGCGTTTGACACCATCGTATTCACGGGCAACATGAGTTACCCCCCCAATGTTGATGCAGCCTGCAGGTTGGCTTCGGATGTCCTCCCCCTGACCACCACGAGTCAACTTCGTCTTGTCATTGCGGGAACCGCTCCTGCACAACGCGTAAAACAGTTGGCGAATGAACACATTGTAGTGACCGGTTGGATTCCCGACATGCGTTGGGCCTATCACCAAGCGGATCTTTTTGTTGCCCCGTTGCGGATTGGCACGGGCCAGCAAAACAAAATTCTAGAAGCCATGGCTTGCGGCATTCCCTGTATTACAACATCTCATGTGATGTCAGGGTTCCGTTCTGAACACGGAAATAATACAGCGCTCCCTCCTCTTATACTCGCTGACACGGTGGAGGATACTGCGGCGGCAATCGACAGCTTGCTGCGCGACAAAACCAAGTGTCAAGAACTGGGCTTATCCAGTAGGAAGTGGATTGAAGATCATGCCTCTTGGGACATCCAATCTCAAAAACTTGTCGAATCATTCGTACATTCCTCCAAGCATTGAAAACGCTCTTCAGCTATGAAAAAGGACACCATTAACATGTTGGCAGGAATTCCAACTTTAGACATCCGGTCATTTGAGTCTGGATCGGACTCCGATCGAAAGCAATTTGTTGAGCAGCTTGGCCATGCTTACGAAACCATCGGCTTCGTCGCCATTCACGGACATGGCATTTCCGACGAGTTGATTGACTCTCTGTATGCAGAGTCGCGTGCATTTTTTGAACTTCCTCAAGCCATCAAAAGACAGCATGCGCGTCCTGAAACGAACAACCAGCGAGGCTTCGTCTCAATGGGGGTTGAGCATGCCAAAGGAAGTGATGCTGCTGACCTTAAGGAGTTTTGGCAAGTCGGACAACCTGACCCTCCTGCAAACGGAGACCCGGTGCATTTTCCCTCCAATCAAAATGTAGCTGAATTGCCTGCTTTTCAAAGCACCGCAGTCGATGCTTTTCGTGCTTTAGAAACTCTGGGGCAGACAGTATTAAGAGCCATTGCAATCCATTTGGGTGTTGAAGAGGATTACTTTCACAAATGGGTCGCTGGGGGAAATTCGATTCTACGAGCCATTCACTACCCACCCATCTTGAGCGCCCCCTCTTCGGCCGTTCGTGCCGGTCAACACGAAGATATCAACCTCATCACCTTGCTCGTCGGAGCATCTGCTGCTGGGCTTGAAGTCCTTCGACATGATCAGACATGGACTCCGGTCACCGCATTACCGGAGCACATCGTGGTCAATGTCGGTGATATGTTACAACGATTGACGAATCACCGATTGAAAAGTACCACCCATCGCGTGGTCAATCCACCCGAGTCCGAATGGTCCAACCCGCGTTTTTCCATGCCCTTTTTCTGCCACCCTCGCCCCGACATGAAGCTTGACGCTATGCCGCATCTTTTGGCACATGGAGAAACCCCAAAAGAAGGGCCCATTACGGCAGGTGAATACCTCGAGCAGCGTCTCAGAGAAATTGGACTCGCTCAAGGAAAATAGAACCCGTGGATTGCCCTAATGCTTCTCCCCTTCTTACACGCTCAAAGCGCACTCATGGAATGGGTTGAAATTGCGGGGTATGCCATGGCACTTGTCATTGGAGCGATCCTCGGCTTGCTTGGCGGTGGTGGATCCGTTTTGATTATGCCGGTATTAGTATACCTGTTTCACATCCTCCCTGCCGAAGCTACTGCGTATAGTCTGTTTGTTGTGGGATGTGGTGCGCTCATGGGAACCTTTAGTTCTCTTAAAAAAAACCAAGTCGACTGGAAAACGGGAGGGCTATTTGCCTTACCGTCCATGTTGGCTGTCTATACCGTGCAACGTTGGGGACTACCAGCAATTCCTGAAACATGGGCCATGGGCCAATTCGAAATGAGCAAAGACACCCTGATCATGGGCACATTCGCTGTCCTGATGATTGCGGCTGCCTATTCTATGTTGAAACAACAATCCGATTTGAAACAAACATCGTTCGGAAATGGTCTTTGGTGGATCATCGCGATTGAAGGCCTTTTCGTTGGTACCATTACAGGTTTCGTAGGGGCTGGAGGTGGTTTTTTAATTGTTCCAGTACTCGTCATTTTGTTGGGCATGTCAATGGAAATCGCCGTTGGAACATCTCTCCTGATCATTTCCATCAAATCACTAGTAGGGTTTTTTGGCTCTATGGGAAACGAAGCCGAAGTCGACTGGATGTTAATTTTGCCATTCATGGCACTAACGGTGGTGGGAACGCACTTAGGAACCTTGATGAGAAGCCGCGTTAAGGGAGCCACTTTAAAACGACTTTTCGGATGGTTTATTTTGCTGATGGGAGTCGTTATATTGCTAACGGAGTTGAATTAAAAAGAAGCGCAATGGTGATCGAACAGATCTATACCGGATGTTTAGCTCAAGGAGCTTACTACATTGAATCCGAGGGCTTTGCAATGATAATTGACCCCCTAAGAAACGCGAAGACCTATGTAGATAGAGCAGCCAAGAATGGCGCAAAAATCACTCATGTCCTCGAGACGCACTTTCATGCCGATTTTGTTTCCGGACATGTAGAATTGGCTGAAGCCACAGAAGCGATCATCGTTTTTGGACCTCAAGCCAATCCAACCTTCCCGTTTCACCAGGCCGTCCACAACGAAGAGATTGCCCTCGGTAGTTGCACCATTCGTGTGCTACACACGCCGGGGCACACCATGGAATCTACCTGCTATCTTCTCCTCGATGCGCAGAGAACTCCATATGCTTTGTTTACTGGAGACACCCTTTTCATAGGGGATGTCGGCCGACCGGATTTGGCACAAAAATCAGCTGAGATCACACAAGAACAGCTCGCAAGCACCCTTTTTCATTCGCTTCGCAATGAGATCATGACGCTTCCGTCACAGGTTATGATTTATCCCGCACACGGTGCGGGATCGGCGTGTGGAAAGAACATCAGCTCCAAAACATGGGATTCACTTGAAAATCAACTCAAGACAAATTATGCACTCAGAGCGGATATGTCTGAGCACGAATTCGTAAAAGAAGTTACCAATGGATTGCTTCCTCCACCCGCTTATTTCCCGGAGAATGTCGCACTGAACAAACAAACCATTCCTGCGCTGGAAAAAGTACTCGAGCGGAACAACTTGGCTCTTGCTCCTGATGAATTCGAGGCACATCTTCACATTGAAGAAGCACTAATTGTAGACACACGAACCAAGGAAGAATTCGCTGAAGCCCACATTCCAGGTTCTATTTTCATTGGCATTGACGGCAATTTCGCTCCTTGGGTAGGCGCCCTGATCAAGGATGTGAAGCAACGACTGCTCATTGTTGCGAACCAGGGAACCGAATCAGAGGTGCTCACCCGATTGTCCCGCGTTGGGTTTGATGGCGCCATTGGATATTTACAAGGTGGAATCGAAGCTTGGAAGTTGGCCGGAAAAACATGCGACCGCATCAATCAAATTACTCCCGAGGCCTTTGTTTTATTGTACAATGCCGAGGAGGAGTCGCTTTTGGATGTACGAAAGCCCGGTGAGTTTCAGGCCGAGCATGTCGATGGAGCCTTTAGTATGCCTCTGGATTTTGTCAATGAAAAAATGCACACTCTTGATGACGCTTCCCACTACTATGCACATTGCCTAAGCGGCTATCGCTCAGCAATCTTCATTTCCATTTTGAAAGCACGTGGTATGCACAACATCACGGATATCAAGGGAGGATGGGAAGCGATGACAAAAACAACCCTACCGACTACCGACTTTGTTTGCTCGAGCAAAGTGAAATAACAGGCCCTCATTAAACTACTATGAATGCAACCCAGATGCGGAATCCGTCCAGTATACTATTCTTAGCAATGATCGCGATAAGCGGAGTATTAAAGGCCCAAACCCCACCCAATTACAGCGTTGAAATCAACACGCCTGGTGCTTACGATGGGGATTTATATTTCTCCATCATCGGACCTCCTATCAAGCCGGTCAACATTGCTTCGCCCTCTGGCGAATTGCTTTTTTCAGAGGTGTGGCCTCAGGAAGGGTACGATTGGAAAGTCAATGATGATGGACTCCATACCTTATTTCATAGAGGGATTTCGGCCTGGATTACGCGAGACGCACTCATGCAGCCGATCGATACTACATTTTTTCAGAATGGATTCAATGCTGACATGCATGATTATATCCGAACACCAGACGGTCACCAAGTGATGATTGCTTACCACTGGCAGTCTGTAGACATGAGTGAATATGTTAATGGTGGTGATCCTAACGCCATATTGGAAGTCGCGATTATCCAAGAATTGAATCCGCAAGAAGAGGTGATTTTTGAATGGAATGCTCTTGATCACATGTCACCACTTGACTTAGAAAATGCCTTGCTAACGTCACCTGAAATTGTTTTCAATCACGCAAATTCCATTGACATCGATTCTGACGGCCACTTTATTCTGAGCAGTCGAAACCTCAACGAAGTCACGAAAATCCATCGGCAGACAGGTGAAATCTTATGGCGTTTGGGAGCAGGAGCTACTAGCGAATTCGCTTTTGTTGATTCTTACCCCTTTACATTCCAACACTCCGTTCGTCCTCTTGGCGACAACCGGTACCTTCTCTTTGACAACGGCAATTTAAGTTCCATGTTTACGGATTTACCCAATCAATCTCGAGCTGTCGAATTTGAATTGGACACCGTTAACATGACCGCTTCTGCCGTTTGGGAATATGTTCACCCCGACTATCTGTTTGGCCCTGCCATGGGCAGTGTACAGCGTTTACCGAACGGAAACACGCTGATCAACTGGGGAACACAGAACAGCCCTGAACATGGAGGCATCTTAACTGAGGTCACGTCCAATGGAACTCCGGTGTTGGAATTGGTGTTTGTTTCCTATGAAAATATTTATTCCGCGAGTAAAAGCAACGCAGCTTGGGAAGCTCCAATTCCGGGCTGTATGGACAGTGACGCATGCAATTTTAATCCAGCAGCGAACATAGAACCAGACCCTATTGAGCCAGCCCTTGCGTGTAGCTTTCCAGAGGAAGGATACGATTGTGACGGCCTTTGCATAATCGATTTCGACCTCGACGAGGTTTGCGATGCGAATGACAACTGCCCAACAACGTCGAATCCTGATCAATTGGACAGCGATCAAGATGGAATAGGTGATGCTTGCGATGATACCACCAACGGCATTTTAAATCTTGAAATTTCCGGGAACAACAAACAATTGATTGCTTCTTACAATTCAATTGGACAAGCACTCAGAACTTCAGAACAGCTAAATTATCCCGGCTTGATCATCTCCGTTTATTCGGATGGAAGCACGGTCAAACGTTGGAACCTTTTTCGCTAAAACCATTCCAAATCTAGGAGTTAGATTAACGAAGACAAGCCCAACAAACAGATTTCCCAACCTTCTGACCCACTCCTCGAATGCCCTGTAAGCACACCTTCACAGCTGAAAGGTTGAGCGATATTGTAGTTGACACAGCGGTCACTTGTTGAGACCAAACAAGGCGGCCTTGAACATCAAAAACTCCAATTACCTGATGAGCGGGGCTGTATCTATTCAATTTGGACAAAGTCACCTCCAAGATTGGGATACACGGACCAGACTTTAGTGACCTCCACATGAATGCACACAGCACACGCTTTAACGGGAATGGGGTTCTCTTCGATCGGGGCACCACTGGTCAAGTCTTGGCCTTCAAATGCTCCATGATCCGTGGGGTAGCGATACGCCCGAAAGGTATTGTTCTGGTTCACTTCCATCGTGGATCCTTTGTTAACTGGAAAACCTCCGATTAGAGGCATCTTGTATTACCAAGTCCGCGTCCCACCCGAACTATTTTCGAGTAGCTCTCCAGTTCTTCGAGAACAAATCAAATACGACTGATCGCCGAACAATTGGAACGAACTTAATCCGGTACTATTCAATCACTCCTCCGTATACGTCCAAGAGAAATCCTCGGGGCCCCAGGTGTCTGACGCGGATCAAAATCTTGAACCAAATGCTCCCATGCCGTGCAATCCCAAACAATTTCCGGACTGCCATCGGCGGTGGGTTCCAACTCAATGATTCTGTAACTCCAAATCACCCCGTCTTGCAAGTGCATAGAGTAGTTCAGGGTTGTACACGAGTGTTCCCGCTGTTTGAGCATGAGCTACACACAACAGAGGCAGCACAATAAAAAAACGGCTTAGAATCCCGACCGCAGGATGTTTTTCATGCCATCCATTTGAATCATCTTCCAAAACTAATGACCCTTAGATTCTGATAAAGTTGCATACAACTTCGACAAAATGAACTGAATGCGTTGTGAGATGTTCCTAAAGCATGAGGAGTTTTGAAGATTTCCCGTTATTTCCGCTGTCCATCTTTCCTGTCCCAGGTCAACAAACTGGTTTGCACATCTTTGAATCACGGTATCGGCTTCTTTTTGACCAGCTTGAATCCATGGAACTCGTGGAATTCGGCATACCCTTTTCCTTAAATGGCAAGCTTTCCGGATTTGGAAGTGTGTCTCGATTATTCGCCTCCGGTGAAAAAGATGAAAATGGACATCGGGATGTTATGATCCAATCGACTGACTTGTTTCGACTCAAGCGCTTCGATTCAAATTCAAAAAACCCTTCACTTCCTTATCCTACAGGAGCAATTGAGCGGATTCGTGATTGGGAAGAATGGCAGGTTCAAGGGAGTGCATTGGAGGACTGGACACAGATGCAGACGTTGCAAGCACAGACTAAAGAGCCCGTCAAATCCATGATCTCTGTCATCGAGGTTCTCCAAGAGTTGACTCCAGAAGGCGCTCAAGTGAATCAAATCGTATCCGATTTGGCCGCAGGAAAGCACCCTTCACGTTTGAATGCGATGCTGCGTTTTGCCCGTCTTGTGATGGAACAAGAAGTCCAAATCAAGCGCGGGTATTTTCCCAATTGAAGCCG
>JAPKAW010000350.1 GCA_028825055.1 Flavobacteriales bacterium
ATAGCAAACGGATGTTTACAACCCAAGCTCAGGTGTGGACAAAAATCACATCGCACGAAATTTCTTGTACAATCAGTCATTTTCAAGGCCGCTAGACGGCTTGCTTTTGCCCAAAAAATCTACGGATTGCGCCGCATCACTCCGTTGTGGAAGGACCTCAATTTGCTGCATTTGACCATTGGGATGAACCAAAAATATCCACTCACCGTCCGATGCAATACCAAAATCAAACGCACCTTGGCCTTTTTCATAGCCCACCCACTTGGCTTTTGGAGGCAGTGCAATCGCTTCGAATTCCATGCCAGGTTTCGCCAACGAATCCGTCAGTCGCCAACCCTTTAAGGTACACCAGTCATCACTTCGGTTGGTGATCACAACCCAATCCGCCGGCTCTCCTTTTGAGTGCACTTCTGAAACATAGACTGCTTCTGATGTACACACGGGTGGTGCAACAGGTGTCACGGAATTGAGTGGATTCGCCGGGATGACGCGCGCCACAGGAATCTTAGTTTTTGATTTCTTGCGCTTCTTCGGGCGGTCCAAAGCCCAACTCAAATTGGCTTTGACAATGTGAAGCGTTTCTGGGTCAATCGCGTTCCATTCTTGCGACCAGATGTAACCCATGCATGCGGACAAGGATTCGTTGATCTCACGGGTGATGAGCCAACGGAACCGTGTTTTATGCTCTGGGAATTGCTGGAAGTCCGGGAATTGTTCAAGGTCCATTTTCCACCGCCAAAGGCCCTGACGCGCGTGCTGGTAGCCGACCCGAAATCTCCAAGATTGACCTTCTTCCAGCCAGGGCATATCCGTTGAATGGGATTTGGCTCCGACCCCCTGCGCGGTCATAAAGCGAGCGTTCCACTCTCCTTTTCCTAAATCTCCTTCGCTGCTCAAACGGAACGCTAAACGTTGCTTAGGGATATAACCTCCCGTCCGGTTGCGTTCTTCAGAATAGCGGTATTGCAGGTTGACCTTGACCGCAGAGAATAGAGTGTTTTCGATGGAGGCGTCTAAAATACCCCGTTGGTGTCGTGTCCAGTCCGCATCCCACCGATTTTCATATTGCACTGACCACGCCCAATTATTGCGCAATGATTGATTGACTTCCAAACCGAGCCAACCGCCTGATTCAGACCATTGACACCAAGTAGAATGAGCGATCAATCCAAATGCAAGCAGAAAGACAATGCGCATATCAGATGTCTTCGAAAATACGTAGGGTGCCTAGATCATATTCTTCGTCCCTTGAAGTGATCGTAAGCTCGCGAATGATGGCAACTTTCGGAGCATTATTGAATGCTGGCATCGTATCCTCACTGTATACGTAAAGTGTATAATCCCCTGTTCTCATGCCATAAAAACTGAATTCACCATCGAAATTGGTCTGAACCCGGTCGTCTGGCCCAACCCGGTCGCCATAAATGATGAACACATCTTCATCGGCAGCTGGAGCTCGCACTGCGCCGCTTGGATTCGTTATGACCAGCCGCTGTTCCACTTCAATCTTACCGCGTATAACGGCTTGACCCCCTTCCCCTGGGGTTCGTGTACAGCCAATAGCCATAATTGTACACGCTAAACCGGCCATCCAAAATAAATTTGGGCGCCATTCGAAAATTTGATTCCTTTTCATGAGAGTGCAAAGTAGCAACTGAAGTAA
>JAPKAW010000074.1 GCA_028825055.1 Flavobacteriales bacterium
GAGATGTTCTCATCGCAATGACAGAAGGCGTCAATAACGCCATTGTTCACGGAAATCGTTTGGATGCTACGAAGCTCGTGTTTGTTGAGTACGAGCTGCGCGACTCTGATTTGTATTTTAAGATCACGGACCAAGGGCCCGGTTTTGATTTCGAACACGTCCCTGATCCTACTGCCCCTGAAAATCTTGAAAAGCCAAACGGTCGTGGTGTTTTCTTGATGCGTCAGTTGTCTGATGAATGTACGTTCTCTGATGATGGCCGTGTCGTTGAAATGACGTTTCAAGGGGTCTTCTCTACGCCTTGAATTCTCATTGAGTATTGCCCTTCTCTTTCCACAATGCGGACCACTCTTATCGTTGTCCGCAACGCCGATTGATTAAACGTTGGCTAACTGATGTGGTACAATCCCATCAGAAAACCGTGGGAACTGTCTCCCTTGTATTTTGTTCAGACGCTTATCTCTTGACCATCAATCAAGACCATTTGAACCACGACTATTACACCGATATTATCACTTTTGATTACTGTGATGGGGCTTCCGTTTCTGGTGAACTTTATATCTCTGTTGATCGCGTCAAAGACAACGCAAAAACTCACAACGAACTGTTTAACAATGAGTTGAATAGGGTAATGGTTCACGGTATATTGCATTTATTGGGTTACATGGATAAGTCAAAAGCTGACCAGACAGAGATGACACATTTAGAAAACACGTGGCTCAAAAGCTTCAATACGCTCAGCGCATGATCCACCAAGAATATGATGTTATCGTTGTTGGGGCGGGACACGCTGGAAACGAAGCGGCAGCCGCATCCGCCAACCTTGGCGCTCGAACCCTTTTGATCACCATGAACATGGGGGTAATTGGCCAAATGTCATGTAACCCTGCTATGGGAGGAATAGCTAAGGGTCAAATTATCCGAGAAATAGACGCTATGGGTGGATACTCTGGAATTGTGAGTGATCACAGCGCTATCCAGTTTCGTATGTTGAATCGATCCAAGGGGCCAGCAATGTGGTCTCCCAGAACACAAAACGACCGAATGCGTTTCGCTGAAAAGTGGCGCTTGATGCTCGAAGGCACTCCCCTGCTCGACTTCTGGCAAGATGCCGTTGTGGCGCTGATTGTTGAAAATGGTGTCTGCTGCGGAGTCCAAACACAGTTAGGTTCCACCATTCGCTCCAAATCCGTTGTTGTTACCGCGGGAACATTTCTCAATGGCCTTATGCACATCGGAGAAAAACAGTTCGGCGGTGGACGCGCCGGTGAGCATTCTGCTGTCGGAATCACTGAGCAGTTGGTAGAGAATGGCTTTACCGCCGATCGAATGAAAACCGGAACACCTCCTCGTGTCGACGGAAGAAGTATCAATTACAGCGTCTTAGAAGAGCAGCTTGGCGACCCAGATCCCCGACGCTTTTCCTATACTGAAACACCCGTATTAAAAGAGCAACGGAGCTGCCATATCGCTCACACGAATATCCAGGTCCATGACATCTTACGAGATGGGTTCGACCGATCTCCTATGTTCAATGGGCGTATTCAAGGTCTTGGGCCTCGCTATTGTCCCAGTATTGAAGATAAAATTGAACGGTTTCACACGAAAGACTCTCATCAACTGTTTGTCGAACCCGAGGGCTGGGAAACGGTCGAGGTGTATGTCAACGGATTCAGCACAAGCTTACCGGAAGACATCCAAGTAAAAGCGTTGCGCTGCGTTCCCGGGTTTGAAGGCGTGAAGTTTTTCCGGCCCGGATATGCTGTAGAATACGACTTCTTTCATCCCACTCAGCTGAGACACAGCCTGGAAACTAAACTGCTTCAGAACCTCTTCTTCGCCGGTCAGATAAATGGAACAACAGGGTATGAAGAGGCCGCAGCACAAGGGTTGATGGCCGGAATCAACGCCGCACGTTCCACGTGGAACAAACCGCCTGTCGTCCTTAAAAGGAATGAGGCGTATATCGGGGTTTTGATCGACGACCTCGTCACGAAGGGTACTAAGGAGCCTTATCGCATGTTCACGTCACGTGCCGAATACCGCATTCTTTTGCGCCAAGACAATGCCGACCAACGACTCACTCCATTATCTCACGAGATCGGCCTCGCGTCGAGTGACCGTCTGATCAAGTTAGAGTCGAAAATCAAGACCATGCGGTCGTTCAAAACCAAACTCGAAAAAACAAGCGTAAGCCCCGAGCAAGCTCAGGAGCTTCTAGAATCGATCCAAAGCGCGCCATTGCAACAAAAACAAAAAGCAATTTCTGTGCTCAATCGTCCCGGCGTTGGCGCACAATTAATGTTCGATCACATACCGGAGATCAAAGCCATTGGTGAAGAGCTCGATATGGATATTGAAACGCTTGAGGCTATTGAGGTACAAATTAAATATGCCGGCTACATCGAAAAAGAGCAAGCAATCGCTGACAAATTGCAGCGGCTGCATCACGTTGCGATTCCGAATGACTTTAACTATCACGCTCTCGAATCCTTGAGTAGTGAGGCCCGCGAAAAACTGACAGAAACAAAGCCCGAAACGCTTGCCGGCGCTTCGCGCATTTCTGGGGTCAGCGCATCGGATCTCGCTGTTTTGCTTGTGAACCTTGGTCGGTAGCGGGTGTTCCACGTGAAACACTGTTGTGTGAGGCCTTTTAAGAGGGGTCTCAGCTCATAAGGGCCCTATGCAAACCCCACATCGTATCTGACCATTCGATTTGATTTTCATAAACTACTGAAAATCAGTATCTTATATTCGTGAATCATCCCATGAACAGCCTTCGGGTCTTGGTCAAGCACGAACTATCTTTGCACCTCCAATAAGAACAGACCCAAAATGGACATTCAAAACATTCTCTCCACCCTCGGAATCCAAGATCACAACCACGGCGTTATGATTGGTAAACGCGCCTTTGGAAGTGGAGCCACTATTGATTCAATTTCACCGGTTGACGGCAAGCGTATCGCTTCCGTTTCAAGTGCAACGGCGGCCGATTATGCTGAAGTCATGCAGCACGCTCAAGCTGCGTTCCTTGATTGGAGACATGTTCCTGCGCCAAAACGAGGCGAGGCCGTTCGCCAGTTCGGTGATGCCCTTCGCGCAAAGAAGGATGCCTTAGGAGCCTTAGTGAGTTACGAGATGGGTAAATCACTTCAAGAAGGTTTGGGTGAGGTACAGGAGATGATCGATATCTGCGATTTCGCAGTAGGTCAAAGCCGTCAATTGTACGGAATGACAACACACTCTGAGCGTCCTCTTCACCGTATGTATGAGCAGTACCACCCAATGGGCGTCGTTGGAATCATTTCTGCTTTTAACTTCCCTGTTGCCGTATGGGCCTGGAACACTGCGCTCGCTTGGGTTTGTGGCGATTCTTGCGTTTGGAAACCCTCTGAAAAGAGCGCTCTCTGTTCCATAGCTTGCCAACACATTTGGAATGAGGTTGCTGAAGCCAATGACGTTCCTGCAGCTCTCTCTTGTGTTGTGAATGGTATGGCCGATGTGGGAGAAATGTTAAGTAATGATCCGATGGTTCCCCTTGTGAGCGCCACCGGAAGCACTCGTATGGGTAAGGCTGTTGCTAAGGCTGTTGCTGGTCGTTTAGGCCGGTCGCTTTTGGAGTTGGGTGGAAACAACGCCATTATTATTGCGCCTGATGCTGATTTGAAAATGGTTGTTCCTGCCGCTGTCTTTGGTGCTGTCGGCACGTGTGGACAACGTTGTACTTCTACACGTCGTTTAATCATCCATCGATCGATTTACGATCAAGTCAAAACCGTTCTGAAAAACGCATACGGTCAGCTCACTATTGGCAACCCACTGAATGAGTCCAACCACGTTGGACCATTAACAGACCAAGCGGCTGTCGCTACCTATCTCGCTGCGCTTCAATCAGTGAAGGATCAAGGAGGAACTTTTGTGGTCGAAGGAGGGTTGTTGGAAGGTCCTGGTTATGAGAGCGGTTGTTATGTCAGCCCAAGTATCGCTGAGGCCTCTAACGATCTCGCAATTGTTCAACATGAGACGTTCGCACCTTTACTTTATATGATGGCTTACGACACCTTAGATGAAGCCATTGCATTGCAAAACGGCGTTGCTCAAGGATTGTCTTCAGCTATTATGACGAACAACGTCCAGGAGGCTGAGTGGTTTTTGTCTGTTAATGGTTCCGATTGTGGGATTGCCAACGTCAACATCGGCACATCAGGCGCGGAGATCGGAGGGGCGTTTGGAGGAGAAAAAGAAACCGGAGGTGGGCGTGAGTCTGGATCCGATGCTTGGAAGGCTTATATGCGACGACAAACAAACACCATCAACTACGGAACAACCTTGCCATTGGCACAAGGAATTCAATTCGACTTGGGTTGATATGAGGTGGGTTTTCACGTGTGTTGTCTGTGTTTCGCTCTTTGTCTGCTGCGCTGACGTCAACGAAACAAGAGATAATCTCGAGGTAGTGTTTCACCTCAATGATAGCACGCGTGTATCGTTTCCTTTGCAGCAGCAAAATGACGTCTTCACTCTTCAAAACGGAGGAGAGGAAATGAAGTTGCTGCGAACCAATGATTCCACATTTGTAGTACCTGTGTTTGGAGGTTCGTGGGTGTTGGACTCAACCGATAGGGGGGGGGTGTGGACTGATTCATTGCGGTCATCCAACTACCGTGTTGACTTTGACATTAAACCCTTGACCTCTGTCCTCAACACCAACGAAGCTCCAGAGGGCACTTGGGATGTTTGGTTTGGTGATCGTGATACCAGCGCGTTTGCTGATGCGCAACTGGACCTTCATAGTGAAGCCGGTAGAATGACCGGAACGATGCGAACACCCACCGGGGATTATCGCTTTTTCTCAGGGGTCTATCGCTCAGGCTTGCTTCATATGCAAACCTATGATGGAGCCCATCTCTATTGCTTTAAAGCGCGCTACAATAAGGGGGGGTGGGTTGAAGGGAGTTTTTATAGTGGCAACCACTACCACACACAATGGTCTGGTCAACGTGGCCGTGTTTGGCTAAACGATGCTGCTGTTGAAGAAGTGCAAGTCCAGGACTCAGACCTGCTGATCACAACCCTCGATCGAAATGGGTCTTCCATAGAGGTGTCTTTAGTTCCTAAACCAGGTGAAGTCGTTGTTGTAGACATCCTTGGAACATGGTGTCCAAACTGCATGGATGAAGTCCGTTTACTTCGTGAGGTTCAGGAAAACCACCCAGGTATTCGTGTCATTTCCATGGCATACGAGAGGGACACTATTCCTGAAGATGTGTACCGTCGATTGGATTTTTACCGCTCACAATTGGGGATCAACTGGGAGGTGTATTGGGGAGGAGCTGCTAACAAAACAATAGCTGCACACACTTTTCCTTTCTTGGATCAGGTTATTAGCTTTCCTACTACACTCTTTATCCACCCCAACGGACGTGTAGCGATCCATTCCGGCTTCAATGGGCCCGCAACAGGAGCAGCGTACGAAGCTGAGAAAAACAAGTTCAATCAACTCCTCTCTGCGGCTCCTGAGTTTTAATTATTTCTCTAGGAAATCGTTTTCCATATCAACCTCGATGCGTTTGTCTTGGTTGGTGAGTTGCCAAGCCGTGTGAAACACCAGGCGGCCAATCTCTGCCGTCTTGTCGTAGTGTATTTTCTCCGGATCATCTCCTGGTTTATGATAGTCTTCGTGAACGCCACTGAAGTAGAAGATCACAGGGATGTTGTGCTTCGCAAAGTTGTAGTGATCCGACCGGTAATAAAAACGATTCGGATCATCGGGTGCGTTGAATGTATAATCCAATGCCAACTGCGTGAACTCACTGTTCGCGTTTTCACTAATCTCATGGAGCTCAGAAGATAGCTTATCTGAACCAATGAGATAGACATACCGATCATCATCTGGGTGTGCCTCGTCTATCCTTCCTATCATATCAATATTGAGATTGGCAACGGTATTCTCAAGTGGCCAAACCGGATGGTCAGAGTACCACTCGCTTCCAAGTAAGCCCTTTTCCTCTCCAACTACTGTCATCAGCAATACACTCCTGCGAGGCCCTTCTCCGGCATCCACAGCCGCCATAAAAGCTTCAGCCAACTCCAATACCGTAACCGTCCCTGAGCCGTCGTCGTCCGCTCCGTTATGGATTTCACCATCAATCACACCCACGTGATCATAGTGTGCTGTGATCACCACCAACTCCTCACGTAAAATAGAATCTCTCCCTGGGATATACCCCAACACGTTTTGCGTATTAAATTTTCCTGAACGATCATCCAGATCAAATGACCAATTCCCGGTTGGCATAGTTTGACTCGTTAAAACGGCGCCCTTCGTTTTTTTCTTCTGAATCTTTTTCCAGTTTTTCAAGGTTGTTTGGCCCCACCAATCTTTAGTTGAACTACCCTCCATGAAAAACGTAGGTAAACGGGTTCCTTCTGTTTCTTTTGGGTCCGGTTGATCCAGTCGCATTGACTTTCTCAATAACCAGGGTTTTAAACGGCCTTTATACGCCGCTAACCCTTCACCAATTACAACCAGAGCTCTTGCTCCATTGGCCTCAGCATTCAATCGTTTCTTTTCAAGCCCATCACGCCAATTCTCCTCCGCTAAACCCGCTGTCCCCGCAAAAACAACCACAACCGCACCTGTACAATCCAACCCTATAAAGTCATCTAGTTCACCCCAAGAAGCGAAGACCATGGGAAGGTTTTTCATTGATTTATCCCGAATACCAGGATAAAACACATAGTCTTCTAAGAATTCAAAGGTGGTGCCTGAAATCGTCAGGTTTCCACCTAAGATTTGCGATCGAACCATCGATACCTCTTGGTAATAACCTGCTTCATGGTACGGTGCTATCCCAACAGACTCGAAATAACTCGCTATGTAAGCGGCCGCTTTTTCTGCACCAGGTTCTCCTGTTTCACGCCCCTCAAAAGCATCACTCGCGAGCACCGTTAGATGGTTTTCCAAATCACTTGCGTTGATTGTTTCTGCCCACTTTGTGGATTGCGCTGATAGCACTGAAAACAAGGCCATGAAACCAACCAAGCTCGCACACGCTATTTTACCCACACGCCGATCATGCCGACCTCCTTCAAATTCCTCTGATAAGAATGTTGTGACGATATCCAAAGCTTCAGCTTCATCCACAAACCGCGCAGGGATGCAGATGATATTTGCGTTATTATGTTGTCTTGTTAGCGCTGCCGTTTCAGCACTCCATGCTATCCCTGCCCGCACGGCTTGGTGTTTGTTGGCTGTCATCGCCACACCATTTGCAGAGCCACAAATAAGGATACCTCTGTCCACTTCTTCGTTTTGAACATCCAGCGCCACTTGGTGCGCATGGTCCGGATAATCTACACTTTCGTTGGAATCTGTTCCCCGATTGATTACTTCGTGGCCTTTGGATACTAATTGTTCCGTGATTACCTTTTTAAGTGCTGGACCGGCGTGATCGCCTCCAATTGAAATGCGCATGGATTCAAATTTCAAGCAAGTTAATTAACAACCCACTCGTTGATAGCCTTAATCTTCCGTTTACAACTCCTAATAACTACAGCTTGCTATTTCAAGTTCTAAATTGTAGGCAATCATTAGCTTGATTTATCCAACTATTTTCGTTGGAAGTTTTCGTTCCATTTATCACCCAACTTCGTTCAATTACGGACAACTTGCGTGTGTGAATTATTTACACAATCATTGCATACCCCAAGGTGTTAATTAATGCGTTAACTCATTGAATTTCAGAATACATTTATCAGATTCTATGTTTACAAACATCCTTCCAATTGTTTAGAATTCATAAAATCAACAGACCTAGTATCGTATTACCAACCGTTTCAACAGCACTATAGTTACTATGATTTATTCTTTAAGAATATATACATATATACTATGTTGTTCATTCATAATCTCCGTTTCAGCTCAGCCAGAAATTGAAAATTGTGTCTGGACAACATTTACTTTTGAGGATGGAAAAAAAGCAAGTGAAGGGTGTTTGGTGGATGGACAACCAGAGGGGGAATGGACAGCATATTTTAAAAACGGAATTTTAAAAAGTAAGGGATCTCGGAGTGAATTTAAATTGGATGGTTTGTGGGAGTTTTACCACGAAAATGAAAATATCCAAAGACGTGTAGAATTTGAAGTGGGTCAGAAAAACGGGAAAGAGTGGTATTTTAATAAGCAAGGCAATCTCATTACAGAACGTGGCTTTGAAAATGGAATTCAGGTAGGAGTTC
>JAPKAW010000351.1 GCA_028825055.1 Flavobacteriales bacterium
AATCATGTCAGCATCGACCAAGTTGTTCAACTTTAAAATAATGCGCGCCGGACGCCCCTCTTTCGCGTGCTCCATTTCACGTTGAATCAACTGCGAGAACTTTCGTCTTGTACTGTACGGGCTTACAATCAAATTGCGAAATACCGGACGCTCATAATTATTGGAGAAAAAGTCGAACAACCGGTCCACCTCTCCTGTGATTTGCGGGTCGGAGGTCAAAAAAGAAAAGTCGCAAAAAACCTTGGCCTTTTCTTCGTGAAAATTACCTGTACCAATGTGAGCTATACGTTCAATCTTTCTGTTTCGCTGCCGCGTGATGAGAAACAGTTTAGAATGGACTTTCAAACCGCTAACGCCAAACTCAACCGCTGCACCCGCTTGCTGCAAGTGATTCGACACCTCAATGTTGTGCTTCTCATCGAAACGCGCAGACAATTCAATGACTACTTGAACAGCTTTCCCATTGCGCGAAGCATTCATGAGGGCGCTGATGACCTGTGAATTTCTCGCCAATCGGTACAGATTAATTTTGATGGATTGGACAGAGGGGTCAATGGCTGCCTCCCGCAGAATATCCACAACTTGACCAAACCGGTGGTACGGATAGTGCATCAATACATCGCGTTTGCTGATTTGATCCAGCAAGCTACTTTTCCTTACCAAATAAGGATGTCCCAGCCTTTCCATCCGCTTATACATCAAATCGACTCTCCCCAAATTCGGGAAGTCCATCAAGTCTTTCTTGTTGTGGTAACGGCTCCCTGGAATCACATTTTCAGATTCCGCTAAACTCAAGTTATCCCGAAGCATTTGCAGCATGGCCTCGGGCATTTCTTGATCATATAAAAAGCGCACAAAATCTCCCTGACGTCTTCTCGCAACGCCGCGTCTCATTTTTTCCATCAAGGAACGAGACAAGTCATCGTCCATATCGATCTCAGCATCGCGAGTCACCTTAATGGCGTGGGCTACGACCGCTTCCGGCTGAAACAATCCAAATATTTTCGGCAACTCCAACCGAATAATGTCTTCTATGAATGCCACTATCTGCTCGGAACCGTCTGATGGCAACACCAAGAAACGAGGCACATGGCGCGGCACTTCAATGATTGCGTACTGCATCTTTGAGCTCTTTTTATGACTCAATAACAGGCCGACCGCCAAATACAATGAGCCATCCAACAAATCCGGAAAAGCGACATCCTTTCCGATCATGATTGGCACCAAGTGTGTGCGAATCTTTCTTCTGAAATAATTTCCAGCGAAGTCCTGCTGCGCCTCATTCAATTCCGTTTCATTCACGAACCGAATGTTGTCCTTGGCCAAGTCTGAAACGGCGCTTTCAAATGCGTGATTGTATTCCGCTTGCAACTCAATGACACGATCAGAAACCTTAGCAAGCGTCTCCTTCACATCAAAGCCCAATGTGGTTGTCGTCTTATTGCCTACTAACGCCACTCTTTGCAGGTTCGCCACACGGACCCGAAAAAACTCATCTAAATTGTTCGAGAAGATTCCCAAAAATCGAATTCGCTCAATTACGGGGTTCGAAGGATGCGATGCCTCCTGCAGTACCCGATGATTGAAAGCCAACCAACTGAGTTCACGATTGATAAACCAATCTGATCCGTTCCTTTTAATGCTCACGTAGCAAAGATATT
>JAPKAW010000075.1 GCA_028825055.1 Flavobacteriales bacterium
GAAACGGGAGCAATCAAGGTCGTAGCGACGCTTTCATTTCCTGATGGAGAATACACCGTTGACACCAACGCCAGCACGTGCAATTGGGTCGGGAAAGAAGCCTCAGGATCTAGTCACACAGGTGACATTGCCTTTCATAAAGGAAGCATCAACATTCTGAACAATGCTTTCGGTTCTGCCTTTGTCGGTATCAACATGAATAGCCTCAATTGCACTGATTTGGATGAAGGAGGGAAAGAACGACTCGAAGGCCATCTTAAATCGGATGATTTCTTTGGTGCTGAACAACACCCCTACGCCCTGCTTGCTGTGGAGGCTGTCAAAACAAAAGGAACTGAATCCGTAGCCGTCGGCAAATTGACAATCAAGGGTATCACGCAACCGGTTGGTTTTCCAATCACCTTGCAACAGGATGGCGATGACATTGTCGTGGATGGCACATTGACATTCGACCGTTCTGATTTCGATGTTCGTTTTCGTTCTGACAAGTGGTTTTCGGACCTTGGCGATAAGCTCATCTACAACGACATTGATTTAACGGTTCACATCGAGGCTCGCCCCAAGTGAGCCCAAACATCTTGTGAACAGAGGGCCCAAGCGCAACACTGCACTTGGGCCCTTTGCGTTGAATAGCATTATCTTTCAGCAACAAGAAGCCGTCACATGCGTTGGACCAATTATTTCACACACCCCGGAGACAACCGCTACTATGTCTTTGCTTTTGGCGAAGAACAGCACGCCAATGCATTTGAAAATCGGTTAAACGATTTAGGAATCTTGCATGAAAGGCACCTTGAAACTGCTGAAGGCCACTCAACCGGCCGCAATGAATGGCTCTTTGGAGTACACCGTGATTATTTCAAAAAAGCACTGGAAGCCAACCACTTGGTGCATGCTGAATTTCGGGATAAGTTCATTCCTGTTTCCGGTGTCCGTTGGAGTTTGCTTATTGGCACTTTGGCTGTCATTCTCTTCGCTCTTGCAGGGGCATGGACACAGCGCGCTCAGGCACAGACCATGCCAAATGGCAACAACTGGCAAATCGCGGTATCCACAACCTGGCTCACCCCAATCGAAGCGTTGGGAGCTGAGTCTGTTTCAGTTTCTGAAAATGGCCTCGATCTGGATTGGATGCCAACCGGAGGAAGCAGCTTCGGCGTGCGCTTGTTGCGCCGATTCCCCTCTGCTTGGAGCTTTGAAACTGGATTGGAAACGGTCCGATACACATCTGATTGGTCCTTGACTTTCCACCCTGGGTTTGACAATCCACAGGTGCCAGCTGAAACAGCATTATCAGATACCTTGTCTTTAAGAACGTCACGATATCGCCTACCGCTTTTAGCGCGCACACACGTTAGGCTCAACAACCGATCCATCTTGACAGCAGCCGCCGGATTGAGTTTGGACTATCTGTTGAGCGATGCCTTTACCACCGGATCCCAATCCGAGGGTGCGATTTACAGTGATTACTTAATTGAAGAAAACCGCCAACACCGAATGACATTACCGTTGCGTGTCGAACTTGGCTGGGAAATATTACCGACCACACGTTTGGGGCTACTACGAAAGCGACCTGGTGCTTATCTCGGAGTCATGTTTTGGAGAGAGTGGAATGCCAACCGTTGGGGAGAGGCAACTTGGACAAGGCAATTGGAAACGGCTGATGTCCGACTCTACATGGGCCAAGCTGCTTTCGCTTTGGAGTTTAGGCTAATCCTACCCTAGTCTTCTGAAGGCGCTTGATCCACCCATTGGGTCACATACTCCAAGGGTTTTCGATGACTCACGGGCCACGATTCTTCAGGATATCCCATATAGAAGAACCCCAAAACACGTCCATTGGCTGGCAATCCAGCAAATTCCCTCACCTCAGCCAGATGAATGAACTTGGGAGTCGACCAAAAACCGCCTATGCCATGCGCTGTGCACGTCAGGTACATGTTTTGCACGGCACATGCTACAGCCAACATTTCGTCCTGCTCACCAATTCGGCCCGTCACGTCGGGAACCATACCGATCACCACCATCGCCGAAACACGCTCCCCTCTTAGCTGGAGTTTTTCGAATTTAGATGCTGAAAAGGCATCTCCTGAGGCCCCCTTATACCAATGGGACAGCTTCGGCCCAATGGCCCGCATACCTTCACCAACGAATGCCGTAAACCTCCAAGGCTGAGTCATGCCATGTGTTGGTGCCCACGTCGCATTGGTCAGTGCCAATTCAACAATTTCACGATGAACTTTCCTACCCGAGAATTTCTCCGGTGACAAGCTTCTACGGTCGCGAATCAAATCATTAACCTCGGACAAGTTGTGGCGCATGGGTTGAGTTTGAATAGATGAATACCAACGCTGCAAAGTTAAGGATAGCAAGTAGCTCAAAGCAGACAAATTCCAGGCTTCAATGCACTGCTTTTTTGTGCTACTTTTCGGTCATGCGAACGATGTATCTTCTTTGTGCGGTGGCTTTCATTTCCTCTGCAACTTTCGGGCAATCCACCTCCGAATCTACAGACAGCCTCAACATTCGAAGCCTCTATGATGATGTATTGCTCAACGGCGAAGCATACGAAAACCTCAGAACACTCACGAAAGACATTGGCCACCGTTTGAGCGGATCTGCAAGTGCAGGAAACGCTATGACATGGGGCGCAGAAGTGATGCGTTTGTATGGCGCTGATGACGTCCGGATTATGCCCGTAATGGTACCGCATTGGACCCGAGGAAACGTAGCCAACGCAACAGCCCATTGGGGCAACGGTGAACACAAGAAACTGCACATCACGGCGTTGGGAGGCTCGGTTGGAACACCCTCAAATACTGAGATAATCGCCAACGTAACCGTCGTTAAGCGTTTATCGGAACTGAAGGAACTGCCCGTTCATCAAACGAAGGGGCGTATCGTTTTGTTTAACCGGCCCATGGATCCTGTTCAAATCAATACAGGGTCGGCCTATGGCGGTGCTTATGATCAGCGCGGCAACGGAGCCAGCGCCGCAGCGGATGTTGGAGCCATTGGTGCATTGGTACGTTCGTTGACCCATGCATTGGACACACTTCCTCACACGGGAGCGATGCGCTACCAAGACGACATTCCTAAAATCCCTGCTGCTGCCATTTCAACTGTCGATGCCGCCTGGTTGGCACAAGCCGTTCAAGCCAATCCCGAGTTGGAGATACGTTTAGCAATGGATTGTGAAGCGTTTGAAGATGTGGAGCAAGGCAACGTTATCGGGACCTGGTATGGGACAGAGTTGCCCGATGAGATTATCACCCTCGGAGGACATTTGGACTCTTGGGACATCGGAGAAGGCGCACATGACGATGGCGCTGGGGTCGTTCACACCTTGGAGGTTCTTCGCCTCCTCAAAGCCATCGGATATGAACCTCGACGCACGTTGCGCTTTGTTTTGTTCATCAACGAAGAAAACGGAAATCGAGGAGGGATTACATATGCGGAGAAAGCGCGCGAGGAAATGGAGGAGACCACTAGGGTGCACATCGCCGCTTTGGAATCCGATGCTGGTGGATTTGTTCCACGTGGCTTTCGCATTGACGCTTCCGATGATGTCACCGCACTCATGCGATCATGGGCCGATTTGTTTGACCCGTATAACATTCATCAATTCAGACGAGGAGGTGCTGGGGTCGACATCTCTCCCCTCAAAGAACTA
Organism: Flavobacteriales bacterium; assembly: GCA_028825055.1. Taxonomy (GTDB): domain Bacteria; phylum Bacteroidota; class Bacteroidia; order Flavobacteriales_D; family Sanyastnellaceae; genus UA16. The sequence continues at coordinate 3,674 of JAPKAW010000075.1, forward strand.
ACTCCGCGCCCTACATTGGTAGGACTGAGCCCTGATGGGCAACGATATTTCGATTTCCATCACAGCGCTCAGGATGTCTTCGAAAACGTACACAAACGCGAATTGGAGCTTGGCGCCGCTACGTTTGCAGCAGCCGTGCTGCTGCTTGATCAGCATTTACCTTCACCAACTCCCTGAAACCTCCAATCAAGGGCAAGACTGGTTGAAGTCTGTCAATAGGACGAGTAAGTCAAAGATGTTGATCTCACCATCACCATTTAGGTCATGAGGACACGGGTCTTCTATTGGCGCCAAAACACATAGAAGCAAATCGTCATCCCAGACTGTTCCAAAACCGCACATTCCCGGGTCGGTAAGGCAACTAAAATCACAACTGCCGTCATCCTCCATGGCCACGAAAATGTAATTGCAGGCCTCTTCATACGTACAACCCAAACAAGGCTCAGGACAGTCCTCTGTAAATGGATAGAAAAAGCCTCCGTCCTCGACCACAACAATGTGCTCATCCAATGTCACATCGTAGAGCGTATTGACTATTCCTGAAGGCCAGGATACCACTACAGAATCGATTGCCGTTGCACTGCCCAAACCAAAGTGCTCCCAAGCGCTGTTCTGCCCAAGGTAACTTTCACCTGCGAATCGGACATGGTATTGCATCTCTCCGCCAGCCCACACATAAATCTTCGCTCCGATTCCATCATAATTGCTCACAGTGCCTTCAGTTGTCACTTTAACCCAATGGTTTTCGTTGGGCGTTCCCTGAAGCATTTGAGCATATTGCCCTACCCGGTTTGACACCAAATCGGGAAACCCATCCATATTGAAATCACCTACAGCCGTTGCAAAGGATAACACATTGTTGTCTGAAAAATCAGATCCCGCACTTGTAAAAGCGCCTCCATCGTTGTAAAAAAGACGGTCAGGATGGTCTGTATAAACCGACATCACTTCAGGATAATTGGTGAACACACTGAACCCCGTGGCGACATGCAAGTCCTCGTACCCGTTGTTATCCACGTCCAACCAATTAGCTCCCCAACACACATCATTGACTTGGACACTATCATTTGGCGTGAAATCCAAATTCGGATTCTCAATGGAAAAATCACCTTCATCATTCGCAAGAAGCCAGTTTCCATCTGCGGCGAACGCCGTCAAATAAATATCCTGGTACCCATTGTGATCAAAATCAGCAACCGAGCCTGACATGCAGTTGATCATGATGTCCAGTCCAAAATCACTTGCACTCTCCTCAAAAGAAATTAGGGCGTTGGGAACCTGCTGTTCATAGAACTGATTCGCGTAGATCGTACGGTCTCGAATAATGTGTAAGTCAAGTAAATCGTCTTCATTGAAATCCACCCACATGCTTTGAAAGCTCTGAATTCCAAATTCAGTAACACCTTCAACTTCGGCTACATCTGAAAAGATGGTATTGCCTAAACTCGAGCTGCCCAAATTTCGATAGAATTCATTGAACGGCACATCATCCGTTGCAGACGTGTAGTTTGATATATGTAAATCCAAAAAACCATCGGTATCGTAATCTCCAAAAGCCGCCCCGTAACTTTTGGAAGGATATTGATCCAACCCTGATGAACTCGCTATTTCTGTGAAGCCCGCATTTCCATTGTTGAGATAGAAGCGATTCGGAGCCAATCGATACCCAACAAACAAATCCCGATCACCGTCATTGTCGATGTCTCCCCAAAGAACCATCTTGGCCTCATAGGGATGACCTGGTAAGTTGAGGTCGACAGGAACAAACCCCACTCCCGTGCCTTGATAAAATTTTAAATCGCCTTCAAAATTGGCAAAGGTCAGATCGTCGATGTAATCACCGGTGAAATCTACAAAGCTCACACCCGCACCCAGATACCCTCCGAAGTGATTCGTTTCCAAAGCCAGTTGACTACTGACGTCAACCAATTGTGAGGACGCAAGACTCGGTAAAAAAACCAAAGCCAGCAACACTTGTTTTATCCAAGCGTTTTCGACTCGTGAAAAGGTCACTTTTATTGACAAATTGAGGGACGTGTTTACTCTGGACATTGGACGTCGAATTGAGCTAAAAACCACAACAAATCTGCCGTATTTACGACGCCATCTTCATTGATGTCCGATGGGCAATCACTTACTGGCCCCGCTATACATTGGCCGATCAACGCGTCCCACACCGTTCCTTCACCACAACTTATGCTGCCATCAAAACAACTGAAGTCACATGACCCATCGTCTGCTATGGCCTCATTGTGGTAGTTGCACGCTTCAGCATACGTACAACCCAAACAGCCTAACTCTAAACTTGGACAGGGACTCGGTTCAATGGAAGCTCCTTCGATGAGCACCAAGCTCTGCATGGACAAGACATCATAATATTGATCAACAATACCGGACGGCCAATGCACGGTCAGCGAATCCAAGATATTATCTGTCCCTAAACCAAAGGTCTCCCACCGGCTATTCTGACCCATGTAGTTTTCACCGCAAAATGTCATACGATAAGTCACTTCTCCATTCAAGTAAGCTCGGATTTTTGCTCCTATACCATCCCGATTGCTCTCCACTCCGACCAAAAACACCTTGAGCCATTTATTCTGATTCGGGATCCCTTCCAAAACTTGGGCATACTCCCCAAATCTGTGCGAGACCAAGTCAGGGAAGCCATCCCCATTGTAATCTCCAACAGCTGTTGCAAACGACAACTGATTCGTTTGAAATATCGATGCTGTATCCTGAGAAAAGACGCCCTCTGTATTCCAATAAAAAGCATTGGGAACGTCAGGATATTGAGCGAACACTTGCGGATACTGCGAGTAAACACTAAAGCCCGTTGCCACATGCAAGTCTTCCCACCCATCGTTGTCCGCATCAAACCAATTTGCCGCCCATGAAGTTAAATGCAAATCCGTACTGTCTCCTTCTTCAACTTCATGCGGAGTAAAAGAACCTGATGTATTGTTCAGTAGAAAATTACCTTCAAATAAGCCCGCCGTCAAGTACAAGTCCAAATCATTGTCCCGGTCATAATCGGCTACCGAAGTCGACATGCAATTGATGGAGTAATCCAATCCCTTTTCGTGTGCCACTTGAGTAAATACACCATCAAACTGCTCGTAGAACCTATTCTCAAAACACAGACGATCTTGAATCAGGTGCAGGTCAAGGTTACCATCCTCATTGAAATCGACCCAATGTCCTTGAAAACTGTTGTCAACTGCCTCTCCTATCGGGGTATCTAATGTGACATCCTCAAATGCGCCCTCCCCCAAATTGTGATAGAGTTCATTGTGAGGATAATCCTGACCAAGGACATAATTCGCTACGAATAAATCCAGCAACCCGTCCTTGTCGTAGTCCCCAAAACATGCGCCATAGCTCCGTTGATTTGTCTGTGCAATGCCACAGATATCGCTTATGTCAACGAGCGTCATCTCACCATCATTTCGATACAATCGATTAGGGGCAAGTCTGTACGTTACAAATAAGTCTTGATCACCATCGTTGTCTATATCCGCCCATAAAATGCACTTCGCCTCATTCAAATAGGCCGGCATATTCAAGACCAACTCGGTGAAGCCGGTACCGTTTCCTACAAAGAATTTCAAGACACCACCATGATGAGCGAAACTCAAATCATCCAGGCCGTCGCCATTGAAATCCGCCATGCTCATTCCAGCTCCCCAATTCCCTCCTGTGTGGTCCGTGAAAAGGTCCATTTGATTGCTGACATCATTGAATTGAGTCCAGCCCGATACGGGCAGCATGATAGCTACAACAAGGAAAACCCTCATCAAAAAAAACGGAATACGTCTCATCCAATTCAGGATGATATTGACTTCAGAAGGAAAAAAGACATGTAACATACAGCACAGATAAAACGAATGAGTCTACCCGCAGCGAGGTACTTAAAAATAACCTATTCAATTGACAATTACTAACTTATAAAAAGCAACTAGCTAACCACAGAAATCACATGTGAATTTCAATTGGGACAGAATGTCGCAAAAGACAAAAGCAGCAGCAACAAATCTTCAATATTGACGAGACCATCCCCATCCACGTCTGAAGGGCAATTCTCAACACATTGCTGCAGCCCAGCATTCCAAATAGCACCGTTCGTACACACATTGTCATTGAACCAACATAAAAAATCACAGGAGCCGTCATCTTCGAGGGCGTCCGCGTCATAGTTGCATGCGACATCGTAAGTGCAACCCGAGCAACCACCTGTGCATTGAACCGCTGTTTCTCCTTCCGTGATTACCAGACTCTGATTTCCTGAGACATTGTAGTAAACGTCCACAATCCCTGAGGACCATATTACCTGCATCGAATCAATCTCCGTCTCGAGACCTAAACCAACGTGATCCCAGCGGCTATTTTGACCGAGGTAATTTTCTCCGCAATACGACTCTCGATAAAACGGAACACCATCGACCCAAAGTTCCATCTTGGTGCCTACTCCGTCACGGTTGCTCAAGGTACCTACAGGTCGAATTTTAATCCAACCGTTGTCATTGGGTGTGCCGCTCCACACCTT
>JAPKAW010000076.1 GCA_028825055.1 Flavobacteriales bacterium
TGCACAAAGTCCATCATCATGTTGAAAAGGTGCAGTCGTGTGTTTCCACCGTAAATACCATGATTACGATCGGGATACGCGAAGAAGTCAAAGTTCTTGTTTGCGGCTACCAATGCGTTGACCATTTCCATGGAATTCTGATAATGTACATTGTCGTCAGCTGATCCGTGAACCAGGAGCAAAGGTCCTGTGAGTTTTTCCGCGTGATTTACAGGGCTATTGTCATCATACCCGTTCGCGTTTTCTTCAGGAGTTTGCATGAACCGTTCCGTGTAAATCGAATCATAATAGCGCCAGTTGGTCACAGGCGCGACCGAGATCCCTGCCGAAAAGACATCGGAGCCCTTTGTCATGCACAGTAACGTCATAAACCCTCCGTAGCTCCAGCCTTGGATGCCAATACGATCAGAAGCGACGTAAGAGAGTCCTTGCAGGTGCTTGCCAAAGTCAATGAAATCTTCGGTCTCAAGCTTGCCTAACTCCTTGTAGGTGCTGTGCTTGAAGGCTTTTCCGCGTTTGGGAGTTCCACGAGGGTCACAGCTCACAACGATATATCCATTCTGAGCGAGCATTTGATGCCAGTAGTAATTCGCACCGCCCCATGCATCTTCCACAGTATTGACCCCAGGCCCACCATAGATAGCGACGTAGACCGGGTACTCCTTATCTTCAGAGAAGCCGGGAGGGGTTATCATCCAAGCGTTCAATTCATCTCCAGTATGATTCTCAAAAGAGAAAAATGATTTTGGCTGGGCATGATAGTCCTTCATTTTTTGCGCCAACCCTGCATTGTCTTTAAGTGAACGAACCACTTTTCCTTGGCGATTTCGCAGCGTGTAAACCGAGGGCGTGTTCGCATCGTTATGCACATGGATTGAGTAATCAAACGAATTGGAATAGGACGCGCTATGTGTGCCGGCGGTCTCATCGACGACCTCCATGTTTCCACTAAAAGAAACGCGACCAATGTGGGTCTGAGTCGCTCCTTGAACGCTACTCGTGAAGTACACTTGCTTCCGCTTTTCGTCCACACCGTATACCTCCAAGACATCCCATTCACCTTTTGTCAATTGAACCGGTTGTTCGGATTGGTCAGTCGAAAAGAGATACAAATGGTTGTAGCCATCCCGTTCGCTTGCCATCACAAAGGATTTGCCATCTTGAAGAAACCGAATATCATCATTCAAATCGATGTAGGTTGAGGACTGTTCTTCCCAAATGCTTTGTGTTGTGAACGCGTTGCCCCCCATGTCTTCGCAATTCGCCATCATGAGATTCAAGATGTTTTGATGGCGGTTCATGGTCATTAAAATTAGCTGCTTGTTGTCTGCTCCCCATTTGATCCGTGGGATATATTCTGTTTTTGGAAGCATGACGGGAACATTGATGCTGCTTGCCACATCATGAACAAGGACAGAGACTTTCGCATTGATTTCTCCTGCTTTGGGATATTTGAACACAACCGGCTCGGGATACAATTGTCCATATACCGGCATCGAGAATTCTCTTACGGCCGTCTCATCAAATCGATAGAAGGCCAAGAACTTTCCGTCGGGTGACCAAAAGAGGCCATTGTCATCTCCAAATTCTTCTTCGTAAACCCAATCGGTCGCTCCATTGATAATTTCATTCACTATGCCGTCGGTCGTTACTTCGGTTTCAGACCCGTTGGCAATGTCAGCGATGAAAACATTGTTATTGCGCATGAATGCAACCTGATTCGCATTGGGACTGAAGGCAGCCAAACGCTGTTTTCCCTTAGAAAAGTCAGAGAGAGGTTGAGTCGTTTTATTCGCCAAATCATGAACATGGAAATTAGCTAAAAACGAATGCCGGTAGATGCCCTCAGTTTCGGTAGAGATTAAGATAGCACGTTCATTTGACGAAAATTCGTATCCATCAAAAGACAGTTCTGTATCTCCGAAGACTGAAATGCTTGTAGCCAATGTGTCCACCGCTTGTCCTGTCTTATAAGCATACTTCACAATGGTGCTTCCCCATTTGCTGTTTTCAAGGCTGGTGTAGTGCTTCCCATCGTCCATGGACCGAATTCCACCCACACGTTCGCCCCGAAATTCTCCGCTATACCAAATGAGCTCGTTGGTGAATAATTGAAAAGGGAGGTCTTGTGAAAGGACAGGTGCAGCGCTAAATAACAGGTAAGTGCAAACTAGCAGTGGGTTCACGATCCGGAAAAGAGAAGAAAAAGTCATGTCTACAGGCGTTGTTGAAGGGCACAAGATAGCAAGTGCTCGACCTGCGCAATATTCCACCTGCATGAATTATGTTTGGAACATGAGTATGGATTGGATAATTGACTTAAAAAAGGCGATGCCCGGAGGATTGAAAGTCCTCAGTGACGAGGATTCGATTCAACGAGAGAGCCGAGATGAAACGGAGGATTTGCACTTTCCTCCGGATGTCGTAGTTGAACCTACTTCAACTGCCGAGGTGTCTGCTTTGATGCAATGGGCTTCCGCTCATAAAATACCCGTCACTGCTGCAGGGTCACGCACTGGGCTCAGCGGAGGAGCCTTGGCTGTGAAGGGCGGAATTGCGCTTTCCATGCGTCGCATGGATTCCATTTTGGAGGTGGATGAACGGAATTCGCAAGTGCGCGTGCAGCCAGGAGTCATTGTGGAGCGTTTGCAAGATACCGTTGCCGAAAAAGGCCTGTTTTATGCTGTTGATCCAGCTTCAAGGGGCTCCTGTTCCATCGGAGGTAACATCGCAGAAAACAGCGGTGGACCGCGGGCTGTTAAGTACGGTGTCACCAAGGATTGGGTGCTTAATTTGGAGGTAGTATTGGCGGACGGATCTGTGATTCGAACGGGGGCAAACACCTTAAAAAACAGTACGGGATACAATTTGACCCAGCTGATGATAGGAAGCGAAGGCACATTGGGAGTCATCACTGAGGCCACACTAAAATTGCTACCATTGCCAATGTTCAAAGCGCTATTGTTGGTGCCTTTCTCAAGCGCTGAGATGGCCTGTGAGGCCGTATCTGCGATTTTCCAAGCGGGCATTCAGCCTTCTGCAATGGAGTTCATGGAGCGATCAGCAATTGCTTTGGCACAAGAATTTACAGGAGACTTTTCGCTGAAAATTGATGATGATGTTCAAGCCCATTTGCTGATAGAGGTGGATGCATTTCGCTCCGAAGATTTGATTCCTCAAATGGAATCAATTTTGCCGGTATTGGAGGCTTGCGGAGCTAAGGATCCGCTTTTTGCAGATGATGCCGCAGCACAAGAGAAGTTGTGGTTTTTAAGACGAAGAGTCGGAGAGGCGGTGAAAGCGGCCAGTGTGTACAAAGAAGAAGACACGGTTGTCCCTCGCGCCAAATTGCCGGAATTGTTGCTTTCTGTCAAAGCGATTGGGAAAAAATTCGGTTTTGAAAGTGTGTGCTACGGCCATGCGGGAGATGGAAACCTCCATGTCAACATATTGAAAGGTGGGCTTTCGGATGCGGATTGGAGCGAAGAGCTCCCTGTTGCCATTCGATTGATATTTGAGTCTGTGGTAGACATGGGAGGTACGTTAAGTGGAGAGCACGGCATCGGATGGGTTCAACGGCCCTACATGGATGTTGCCTTTTCACCGCGGCACCTTGAATTGATGCATGGCATTAAACGGGTCTTTGATCCTAACGGTATTTTGAACCCCCAGAAGATCATGCCATCTGAATAGAGCGCTTGAACAATGGAGGATTCGAAAATCCTCCCTACGTTTGCGGCTTATTTGCAATCCACTTACTATGGCTGAGAATTTATTGAAAGGGAAGAAAGGCATCATATTTGGTGCATTGAATGATCAATCCATTGCTTGGAAAACTGCAATACAGTGTCATGCGCAAGGTGCAGAGTTGGTTTTGACCAATGCTCCTGTAGCGATGCGAATGGGAGAGATTCATGAGCTTTCAAAAATCGTTGGAAACGCACCGGTTATTCCAGCTGATGCGACAAGTGTTGAAGACCTTACTGGTTTGTTCGAAGGTGCGATGGAGCATTTTGGAGGCCAGGTTGATTTTGTATTGCATTCCATCGGTATGAGCCCCAATGTGCGCAAGGGCAAGCACTATACAGACATAAATTATAACTGGCTTCAGACGACCTTGGATGTCAGTGCGATTAGTTTGCACAAGACGTTGGCTGTCGCGAAAAAGTTGGATGCCATCAGCGATTGGGGAAGTGTGGTTGCCCTAACCTACATCGCTGCGCAGCGAATTTTTCCTGATTACGGTGACATGGCTGACGCCAAGAGTCTATTGGAAAGCATTACCCGCAGTTTCGGTTACCATTATGGCGTATCCAAGAAAGTTCGAATCAATACGGTCAGCCAAAGTCCAACGATTACAACAGCAGGAAGCGGCGTAAAAGGGTTTGATGAATTCATTGCCTACAGTGAATCCATGAGTCCTCTCGGCAATGCAGATGGACTCGCTTGTGCAGACTATTGTGTGACATTGTTCAGTGATTTGACCCGCTTTGTGACCATGCAAAACCTGTTTCACGATGGAGGGTTCTCCAATACAGGTGTGAGCGAAGAAGTTATCGGGAAATTCACTCCGGATAACGCTTGAGTTGATTTCCTGAAACCATTGGACTGAATTTCCGTAAAGGGATAAACGTTCTTAAATGGGGCTTTCTGCAATGGTCAGAAGCTCAGAGAATCATTATTCTGACTATGGATTTAGAGGTACTGAAATTTGGTGGAAGTTCCCTGGCGACATCGACGGCTATGCAGCGCGTTGGTGATGTTCTCATTGAACGGAAGAGTGTCCAAAGAATTGTTGTTTGTTCAGCAATGGGTGGGATGACGAATGCCTTGCTTCAGCTTGGCGCAGAGGCGGCATCAGGACAAGCGCTTTTTCATGAACCTTTAGCGGCGATTAGAACCCGTCATTTGGATGTCTGCCAAGAGTTGACGTTGGATGAGCACGCTCCATTTGTGCAGCAGGAGCTTCTTCAGATGTTTGATGAACTCGAAGAATTTTGCCGTGGATTGAATTTGTTGGGCGAGTTGAGTCCAAAGAGTTCTGACCACATGGCCTCATTTGGGGAGCGCATCGCTGTAGCCATGGTTAGCGCTTATTTAAGCCACCGGGGGTTATCTGTTCGGCGTGTGGATGCCCGGAGTTGGATTTCCACGGATGGTCAGCATGGAAATGCGAACGTTCAATTGGATTCAAGCTTGCCGGCCATCGTTCAAGGTGTTGAATCAGACTTGAGTTTTGATGTTTTAATCACGGAAGGGTTTATTGGCTCGGGGCCAGATGGTTCTACAACTACGTTGGGACGAGGAGGGAGTGATTATACAGCGTCATTGATTGCCCGGGCTGTTCAGGCCAATTGCATGGAAAAATCAACGGATGTGCCGGCCATGTTGACTGCGGATCCTCGCATTGTTTCGGCTGCACGCATTATCGATACCATGAGCTATGAAGAGGCCATGGAATTGTGCCATTTTGGGGCAAAGGTGATTTACCATCCGACCATCGCTCCGTTGAAAGAAGCCGGAATTCCGTTGATTGTTAGGAGTACCTTTGAATCAACTCATCCCGGAACTTTAATCGTGTCCAAGCCTAAAGAAAAAGCGGTCGTTCGAGGACTTTCAAGCGTTTCCGATATTTCCTTGATCACCCTGGAGGGTGGTGTTGCCATCGCGAGGTCGGGATTCTCAAGACGAATATTTTCTTCTTTGGCACAGCGGCAGGTCAATGTGATTTTCATTACCCAAAGTTCATCTGAACAGAGCATGACCATCGGCTTGTCGGATGAAGACCTAGATGCCGCATTGGCTTCTTTGCATGAAGAGTTGGAGGCTGATCTTGTTTTGGGGCGTTTGTCTCCAATTCGAGTGGATTCTGATTTGAGCATTGTCGCATTGGTGGGTGAAGGCATGGCTTCTGAAATTGGTTTAAGTGGAAAGGCTTTTAAGGCACTGGGAGACCGAGAAATCAACATTCGCGCCATCGCCCAAGGAAGCACAGAGCGCAATATTTCAATCGTTTTAGGCAGCTCTGATGTCGACGTCGCTCTGAGGGCGTTGCATCGGGTATTTTTTGAGCCTCCCACTCGCCGCTTGCATCTCTTTTGTGCTGGCTTAGGGCAAGTCGGTTCTGCGTTGTTGAGTCAATTGCAGGATGCGCAAGAGCGGTTGTTGGAAGAGGATGTGGAAATGCGGGTAGTAGGCATTGCGAACAGTTCAACGTTTCATTTGAATGAATCGGGGATTCCATTGAATTCGTGGCAGACGTGTCTGCAAGAGGGACAGCCCATGACAACGATTGAGGAAGCCCAGAAGGAATTTGCAGCGATGCGATTGGATCGCTCTGTTTGGGTGGACAATACGGCCTCTTCTGAGGTTGCAGCTCTGTGTTTAAAAAACCTAGAAACTGGGATATCTGTAGTGACATCCAATAAAATTGCTGCCACGGGCGCGCAACAGGATTGGGAGCGTATGGTTTTGAAGGGACATCCTAACAATGCTCGATTTCTGAATGAAACGAACGTGGGAGCGGCTTTACCAATCATCAAAACGTTGCGCGAATTGAAGAGGTCGGGAGATCATGTTTTACGGATGGAAGCCGTGTTGAGTGGTTCCGTCAACTTTATTTGCAGCGAGATGGATGAGGGAAGTTCCTTTGCTGAAGCCGTTTTACTCGCCAAGCAGAAGGGGTTTACGGAGCCCGACCCTCGATTGGATTTGGGGGGAGTGGATGTCGCACGAAAATTGCTCATTCTTGCCCGAGAGGCTGGCGATCAGCTGGAGATGATAGACATAGAGAACCTGGGCTTTTTACCGAAAGCGGCCTTTGATGGAACAAAGGAGGAGTTCATGATGAATTTGAAAAAATGGGGAAGTGGGTTGCAACAAGAATTTGATGATGCAAAGCGGTCAGGATTGCGCGTGCGACTCATTGCATCATGGCAGGCAGGTTCATGCCGTATTGAAATGCAAAGGCTTTCGGTTGACCATCCATTTTATGGACTAAAACATTCAGACAACGCCCTGGCCATAACAACCCAACGATATTCCGAAAAGCCTCTTGTAATCCAGGGAAGTGGCGCGGGAGCTAAATTAACGGCAAGTGGTGTTTTCTCGGATATTTACACACTTCTTCCAGGTAAATAGGGTAAACCATGCACCGTACTGACATCTCCGTTTGGACCCCTGCCACCTTGGCCAATATCAATGTTGGTTTTGATGGTTTGGGATGCGCCTTATCAGGACCAGGCGAACGGCTTGTTATGCGGCGTACTGAGGCTGTCGGCTGCGTGAACATTCGGCTTATCGAAGGTGCAGACCTTCCTTTGGAGACGTCTCTTAATGTTGCTGGAGTGGCGGCTCAGAGTTTGTTGAAGGCGCTTGGTAATCCCTGTGGATTGGAATTGGATATTTTCAAAGAAATTAAGCCTGGAAGTGGAATCGGTTCAAGCGCAGCGAGTGCCGCTGGATCCGTTTTTGCATTGAATGAATTGTTGAACGCAGGGCTGAGCTCTGACGCGTTGTTACCATATGCTCTTGATGGAGAAGCCCTGGCTAGTGGATCGCGTCATTCTGACAACGTTGCGCCTGCCTTGATGGGGGGATTGGTCTTGTGTCCTCCTCGCGGTTTGCCCATGTCCATTCCGATTCCAGTGGATTGGCATGTTGTCGTTCTTCACCCTGATGTATCGATTCGAACGGAAGATGCCCGTAGGGTGCTTCCAAAGAACGTTTCATTTAAAGATGCTGTGGATCAGGCGCGATGGCTCGGTGTTTTTACATCAGCTTGCTACCAAGGTGACGGTGTCCTTGCTGCCTTGGCATTGGAAGATTTGTTGGCAGGGCCGCACCGCGCTGGATTGATTCCTCATTTTGAATCAGTTCGTAAGGTCGCGATGAGGCATGGAGCCATCGCTGGTGGAATTTCAGGCAGTGGTCCATCGACGTTTTGGGTGACCATGACCACTGAGGGGAGTGCACAAGTAGCCCATGAATTAAAAGCCTTTATGCGAAATGAAGGCATGGCCTGTGACATTCACCAAACTCGGATTTCATCCCGGGGAAGCCGCATCATTGAATGAATTTCTATAGCCTCACTGACCCCTCGATCGTACGTTCATTTGACCGTGCGCTGCGTGACGGTATTGCTCCAGACCGGGGACTCTATTTTCCGGAACATATTCCCGTTTTGGACTGGAATCGAAT
>JAPKAW010000077.1 GCA_028825055.1 Flavobacteriales bacterium
TGAGCAGTTGCGGTTTGACGCGGATAGGGGATGGGTGTGGCCAAAATCGTTTGACTCATGACGCATTCAGGGATGCTGCACTTAGCCAACGGTTCTGTGCCTTTGAAACCGAGCTCCTTGAGCCGTGCACTTGAGTTGGCATCGTCTCCGTGGGAGGTCAATGTGGTTCATGTTTTGTCGTCATGGTGGAGTTTGTCGGATAGCATGGAAATGAAGACCTCGGGTTCGACCGGTTCTCCTCGTCTGATTCAACACTCAAAAGCGGCAATAGAAGCGAGTGCACTTCGGACGTTACAGTACTTTCAATTAAACCCTGGAGCGCGTTTAGCATTGGCAATGCCTGCCGAATTCGTAGGTGGTATGATGATGGTCATCCGAGCTGCAGTTGGTGCGTTGGAGTTGGAAGTCGTGGAACCGAGGTTGACGCCTTCTTTTTCGAACAGCACATTGGACTTTGTTGCGCTTACGGCGGCTCAAGCGCGCGCGATGTGCGCCTCAAAAAGACATGCCCAACAGATGGAGCAATGGAAGGTTTTATTGCTTGGAGGAGCGCCTGTTCAGTCGGATTGGCTTGGAGGGTTATCAAAGAAATTAAAGGTCTATGAGTCATTTGGAATGACTGAAACGATTAGTCACTTTGCCGTCCGGCAAGTGGCGCCAATGTTGGAAGATGTATTTCAGTGTCTTCCTGGGATTGAAGTTTCCTCGGAATCCAATGGGGCGCTGAACGTCCAATTGCCGAATCAGTCGATCATACAGACAAACGATGCCGTTGAGATTGTCAATTCTCGAACATTCCGATGGCTCGGTCGACTCGACGACGTGATCAATACGGGCGGAGTGAAGGTGCACCCGAGTGCCATATCGGCCCTCCTTTCGTCAAACATTACGGAGCCATTTGTGGTCTATGGACGGCCTCATATAGGATTGGGAGAAGAGGTTGTTTTGAGAATTCATTCACATGAAGAGCCTCAGAATGCCTGTCAGAGGCGCGATGAACTGAATCGCGTGTTTGCATCATTACTGCCTCGGCACCACGCGCCGCGTGCAATAGAATGGAAGCCCATGGAAAAAACCCTCTCAGGAAAATGGAAAAGTCCCCGATGATGACAAAAGAAGATCTACCGGTATTGGTGTTTGCGACGCACAATGCCAACAAAGCGGCTGAAGTCGAGCGCATGTTGGAGGGGCGTTACCGAATCCTCACCTTGAATGACATCGGTTGCGTTGAAGAAATTGTTGAAGATGCGGCGACCTTGGAGGGCAATGCGCAAATCAAGGCGCGTTATGTCAAGGCACAGTATGGATTGGATTGTTTCGCTGATGATACGGGCTTAGAAGTCGACGCCTTGGACGGGCTTCCCGGTGTCAAAACAGCCCGATATGCGGGGGAGAAAGCAGACTCAAGTGCGAACATGGAGAAGCTCATTCACGCGTTGACCGGGGTTTCAGAAGATAAGAGGCAAGCAAGGTTCCGTACGTGTATCTGTCTGATTCAGGGTGAAGAGGAAGTTTTGCTAAAAGGGGTGTGTGAAGGCAGGATTGCTCTAACGTTGGAGGGGACAGAAGGGTTTGGATACGACCCGATCTTCCATCCAAATTCAGAATCAAGAACGTTTGCTGAAATGAGCCCCGCAGAAAAAAACACAGTAAGCCACCGTGGTCAGGCCGTGCGAAAAATGGTGAATGCATTGTTGGCAAGGTTTCAATGAAAATGGCGCGTGAGCGCTAAGAAGTTGCATCTTTGCCCTGAAAACTGCAGTGCAGATGAATTATCTGGATTTTGAAGAGCCCATTCGCTTGTTGCGTGACCAGCTTGCCCAGGCAAAAGAGTTGCAAGAGACGAGTGATGTGGACATGGAGGCCTTGGTGCAGGACTTAGAGTCTAAAATTCGAGAAGTCACCGAAAAAGTGTACTCGGATTTGACGCCGTGGCAGCGCGTGCAAGTCAGCCGTCACCCGGACCGCCCGTATACCTTGAACTACATTGACGCCATCACCGGCGGTCGTTTCATGGAATTGCATGGAGACCGGACCGTCAAAGATGACAAAGCCATGGTTGGAGGCTTTGGCTTTATTGATGATCAGTGTGTGATGTTCATCGGTCAACAAAAAGGCATCAATACAAAAATGCGGCAGTATCGAAATTTCGGTATGGCCAATCCGGAAGGCTATCGGAAAGCCTTGCGTTTGATGAAGCTGGCTGAAAAGTTCAATCGACCGGTGGTAACGCTCATTGATACTCCGGGAGCGTATCCTGGACTTGAAGCGGAAGAACGCGGTCAGGGAGAGGCCATTGCGCGCAATCTCGTTGAGATGTGTCAGTTGAAGGTGCCCATCATTTGCATCGTCATTGGAGAAGGAGCCTCAGGAGGGGCTTTAGGCATCGGAATCGGAGACCGCGTTTTGATGCTGGAAAATACATGGTATTCTGTAATCAGTCCTGAATCGTGTTCGTCCATTTTGTGGAGGAATTGGGAACATAAAATGGAAGCCGCTGCCGCATTGAAATTAACGGGGGAGGACATGCTCAAATTGGAGTTGATCGATGGGATCATTCCAGAGCCGCTTGGAGGAGTCCATGCGGATCGAGAAGCAATGTATGCCTTGGTAAAAAAGGAAATCAAAACGCACTTATCGAAGCTTATGCCGATGGATGCCAATAAGCGAGTCGATCAGCGAATTCGCAAGTTCTCGTCGATGGGAGTCGTAGATGGCTGAGGTTGTCTCGGGATTGCTTAGTTTTGTCACGAATTCGAAGATTCACAACACAGTATGAACCGTATTTATTACACAATGAAGTCTCCAATCACGTTGGTTGCTGCTTCCCTTTTGTTTCTCGCCGGTTGTACCGGTCTGGGAAGCATGGAAAAAGAAATTGAAGCTTTGGGTCTCCAAGCAACACCTGAACCGCTGATTTTACGCGGTGACCAGGTGGAATTGAAGATTGAAGGCAAGTTTCCACCTAAGTATTTCGCTAAGAAAGTCAGCATGGAAGCGACGCCAGTCCTCACATGGGAAGGAGGTGCCGCTGAATATGACGCTCAAGGATTCCAGGGTGAGGATGCCGCAGGAAATTTCCAAGTCATCCCATTTGAGGCAGGCAAATCATTCGTCTATGAGGCTTCTGTTCCTTACGATGCTGCAATGGAAGATGTCGCTGAATTGGCGGTCCGAATCTCTGGAACACAAGGCAACAAATCGGCTACATTTGATCCGGTGGTCATTGGAGCCGGTGTGATAACGACACCATTATGGGTGCAGTCAGATGACCAGTTCATCGCTGTTCCTGATGCGTACAAGCGTGTGATTTCTTACACCCAAGCTGCGACAGTCAACTATTCTGTAAATGCTTCAGGGGTGCGCGGGTCAGAGTTGCGAGATACCGATTGGCAAGAACTCAAGACATTGATCAAATTGGCTGCGTCTGCAGACAGTGTGACATTGACAGGAGTGAACATCGAGTCGTATGCTTCACCTGAGGGTGAGATTACATTGAATGAAGATTTGGCAAGCGACCGTGCAGGTTCTGCTGCCAAGGCAATGGCCAACGAGTTGAAGCGATCTAAGATTGTTACCAACGATGCCTTTTACAATGAAGCTCCTAAAGGAGAGGATTGGAATGGGTTTAAGAGTTTGATGAAGGCATCGTCGATTGCGGACAAAGATTTGATCTTGCGCGTGTTGGAGATGTATTCGGACAAGAACAAGCGAGAAGAAGAAATTCGCAACATCGCCAAGACGTATAAGGAAATCGAGAAGGACATCCTTCCGGAACTTCGTCGGTCTCAAATGGCCGTTAGTTATGATGTTGAAGGCTACACGGATGAAGAGTTGATTGCGATGAGCATGGAGAGTCCGCAAATGTTGACGGCAGATGAATTGTTGTTCGCTGCGACTTTGTTCGAATCGGTAAATGATAAATTAACCGTTTTTGAAAATACGATGCGTGCACACACAACTGATTTCCGCGCATACAACAACGCAGGGTGGTGTTTGACTGAAATGGGACGCAATACGCAAGCCAAGGAGTTGTTCAATCAAGCGTTGACTTTAGATCGCAACAAAGCTGTCTTGAATAATGTAGCGGCAATCAAGCGTCAGGAAGGCGATGTTGATGGCGCAATGAAATTATTGAACGAGGCGAACGGAGCAGGTCCTGAAGTGGCTTACAACAAAGGGATCATTTTGATTCAAAAGGGAGACTATCCTTCTGCGATATCGAACATGGGTCGTTCATCTACAGTCAATGTAGCGTTGGCCAAGATGCTCAATGGAGATGCCTCTGGCGCAAAAATAACCTTGGAGAATTCAGGCGACGATAGTGCTGTTGCAAGCTATTTGATGGCCGTTGCATGTGCTCGTTTGGGCGATGCGAATGGTGTTAAAGTTCATTTGGCTGATGCTCTAGCAAAGGATCCTGGATTGCGTGCTAAATCTGAAAAAGATTTGGAATTCCGCAATGTCAGAGACCAACTGGGCATGTAATTGCTCCAGAACATTTCGAAAAAGGCTGCTCCATTTGGAGTGGCCTTTTTCGTTTTTAAACCGCGTGAACTTGGTTACTTTGGTCAGATGAAATATGCGACGGTTGTTTTTTGTTTGCTTCTTGGGATGTTCATTGCATTCGATGGGTTGGGCCAAACGAGCAATGAGGTAAGAACCCATTTGTTTGATTTGTCTGGCGTTGAATTTGAAGCGATTCCCTCACCGCTTCCGTTTGAATCATCTTGGGTTTTGATGGTGAAACAGCCTTTGGATCATGAGCACCCTGAGTTGGGGAGTTTTCGCCAAAAAGTGTATCTGTCCCACTATGAAGCGGATCGGCCTGTTGTTTTGGTGACAGAAGGGTACAATCGAGGGAGAAATTATGCAAGTGAATTGGCCACGGCTATCGGAGCCAACCAAGTATTGGTGGAGCACCGGTTCTACGGAGCGAGCATGCCAGACTCCATGGATTATACGTATCTAACGATTCGTCAAGCTGCAGCTGATTTGCATCGGATCAAGGAGATGTTGGCTGGGCTGTATCAAGTTCCGTGGGTGGCTTCGGGAATTAGTAAGGGAGGACAAACGACGTTGTATTACCGTTATCTCTATCCGGAAGATGTGGTGGTTAGTGCGCCGTATGTAGCTCCAATCAATTTGGCTTTGGAGGACACCCGGATTTACGACTTTCTGAATTCTGTAGGCTCTCGTTCTTGTCGAAAGGACATCCTCGCCATACAACGTCGAATTCTATCGGATTATGAAGCAAGCTTGACTCGCTTAAAGTGGCACGCGAAGGGAGAGGGGCTAGAGTTTGGTTATTTGAGTCTGGAAGAGGCCTTTGAATATGCCGTACTTGAGTATCCTTTTTCATTTTGGCAATGGGGGACGGATTGCTCAGACATACCCGATGCTTCAGCGGACTTGGAGGTCATTTTGGACCATTTTTTAGAAGTTAGCGGCTTGGCTTTTTTCTCGAATGTGAGCATGACAGACTATGCCTCCCATTACTATCAATGCGCCCGTGAGTTTGGTTACTATAGCTATGAAACAGCGGCTGTATCGGATTTACTCCGGGCCCTTCCAACCGACGTCAATCCATCAGCGATTTTCACTCCGAACCACGAAGAGGTTCCTTACGATGGAGGCGCTTTGGCGCGTGAGGTGTACGATTGGTTGGAAGCCTCGGGCGAACGCATTCTCTATATCAATGGAGCGTTGGATACGTGGAGTGCAACAGCGATGCCACAGCGCGAGGACCGTGATGCCCTCTATTTCTTTTTAGAGGATGAAAGCCACCGTTCAGCGCGGATTCGAGCGATGAATGGGGATCAAAAGCAAGAGGTCAAGGAAGCATTGGAACGGTGGTTGGAAATGCCCATCACCGGTTCGCTCTCTGAAATTGAGGAAAACGACTAACCAGGCAATCCGATTCTTTGTGCGGCATGCCATAAAACAATGCCAGCACAGACACTGACGTTGAGGCTTTGTTTAACTCCGTATTGGGGAATTTCTACCACAATTTCGGAGGCATCGCACGTGTCAGATTCAACGCCTTTCACTTCATTGCCAAATACAAGGGCCCATTTTTCTCCGGCTTTTGGCTCCCAGTTGAGGATTGAAACGCTGTTTTTGGTTTGCTCAATCGATGCGATTTTATAACCTTGTTCGCGCAAATGCACGATGGCTGAAAGTGCATCTGAATGTGCTGACCATGGCACGTGTTCATCGGCCCCCAAGGCACTCTTCAGAATGTCCCTCTGAGGGGGGTGAGCCGTATAACCACACAAGTCGATGCCGCTAATTCGAAAGGCATCTGCCGTTCTGAAGAAAGCACCAACGTTGAGTCCAGACCGAATATTCTCAAGAACAACTCGAATGGGCACGGTCTCGGATTCGGTATACAATTCTGGACGTGTGCGTTCTCCCAATGGGCTCATGCTTTTTTGGATTCTAAGAGTTTCTTCAATGCCAAATATTCATCGCGTAAACGAGCGGCTTCCATAAAGTCAAGATCTTTCGCTGCGCGTTCCATCACTTTCTTCGTGCGCTGGATTGTCTTTTGAAGCGCCTCAACACCCATGGCATTAACAACAGGATCAGCGGATAGCGTTTCCATGGTGACATCGGGTTCTGCCGCCAAATGCCGCGGCCGGTCTTCGATGCTGTTGCTTTGCTCGAACATGGTGTTGCGCTGTTTCTTGATCTGCGTTGGTTTCATACCATGCTTCACGTTGTAAGCCTCTTGCTTCTCTCTTCTTCGCGCTGTTTCGTCAATCGTCATGGCCATGGACTTGGTGATCCGGTCTCCATACATGATGACTCGGCCTGAGATGTTTCTAGCGGCTCTTCCTGCAGTTTGAGTCAGGGAGCGATTTGACCTCAGGAAGCCTTCTTTGTCTGCGTCCATAATCGCAACCAATGCGACTTCAGGAATGTCCAAGCCTTCTCGCAAAAGATTGACTCCGACGAGCACATCGAATACACCGTCTCTCAATTCCCGGATGATTTCCACACGATCCAATGTTTTCACATCAGAGTGGATGTAGCGAGTTTTGATACTCAGACGTTCGAGGTATTTGGTCAACTCTTCAGCCATGCGCTTGGTCAGGGTGGTCACGAGGATGCGGTCTCCTGCGGCAATGGTTCCTTGAATCTCAGTCACCAAATCATCCACTTGGTGTTCGCAAGGCCGGACTTCGATTGGGGGGTCTAACAATCCAGTAGGGCGAATTACTTGCTCCACGATGACACCTTCAGATTTTTCCAATTCATAATCGGCTGGCGTTGCAGAAACATAAAGCAGTTGGCCCGTGATGTCATGAAACTCATCGCCTTTGAGCGGACGGTTGTCGAGGGCAGAAGGAAGTCGAAAACCATAGTCAATCAGGGCCGTCTTTCGTGATCGGTCGCCGCCGTACATGGCGCCAATTTGAGGCATGGTCACGTGACTTTCATCCACAATGAGTAAGAAATCGTCTGCGAAATAGTCGAGCAAGCAAAAAGGGCGTTCTCCGGGTTTTCTTCGGTCAAAGTACCGGCTGTAGTTCTCAATGCCATTGCAGAATCCGATTTCTTTGATCATCTCTAAATCGTACAATGTCCTTTCCTCTAATCGCTTGGCTTCCAAAAATTTGGATTGTTCTTGAAAGAAGTCTTTTTGCTTCTCTAAGTCCTGCTGAATTTCCCAAACGGCTTGGTCGGTTGTGGACTTGCTCGCGACAAAGAGATTCGCAGGATAGACCACAATGCTGTCAAAGGAGTGCAGGGTTTGTCCTGATTCGGGATCGATGGTCTGCAATGCCTCTATTTCATCTCCCCAAAATTGAATGCGCAATGCATGGTCGGCATAGGCTAAGAACACATCGACGGTATCGCCTTGAACGCGAAATGTACCGCGCTTAAACTCTGCACGAGTTCGGCTGTACAAGCTGCTTACCAATGCGTGCAAGAAGGCATTGCGCCCCCATTTCTGTCCAACGTTGAGAGGGATAATGCTTTTATGAAACTCCACCGGGTTGCCGATGCCATAGATGCAGCTAATGGATGCCACTACAATGACATCCCGGCGTCCACTCAACAAAGCGGAGGTGGTGCTTAAACGGAGCTTCTCAATCTCCTCATTGATTGCCAAGTCCTTTTCTATGAAGGTGTTGGTTGAGGCGA
>JAPKAW010000352.1 GCA_028825055.1 Flavobacteriales bacterium
GAAGACAAAGACCCTGGCTACTGCGACAAAGGCTGCAGCCAAAAAACAACAGCAATCTAATTTTAGCAATTAAACTAATGTTAAAAATAAAGTCTAACTTTTCTACATCAAGGTCAGCCGACCAACAGCTTCCCATAGTATGAGTTGCTATGTTTTCATAAATTAATTAAATGAAGCTATTTTAATCTTTTGAACATTGTGCACATTCAAATTAGGAAGTCATATTTGATTTTGCGCATTGTCTCAAGAGGTTACGAGAGTGTTCCAAGTACTGACCCTCCCTTCAAACAGCTGCATTATCCTCACTTAAAAGCCGCAATTTTGCTTCCTGATCTTTTGCAATCATGGCATCAATGATTGGGCCAATGTCCGCATTCAGAAATTGGCTGAGAGGAAAATTTTGCCCTAGTCGATGATCAGAGCAACGAGAGTCCTTCCAGTTGTAAGTACGAATCTTTTCACTTCGTCCACCTGTTCCAACCTGGTCTCCTCGCCTTGCCCGTTCTTCCATGTCCCGCTTTTCATTTTCAATGTCGTACAATTTTGCCATGAGCATTTTCATGGCAAGGTCCTTGTTTTTGAGTTGACTGCGCTCTTGCGTACACTTGATACGAATTCCGGTTGGTTTGTGCAACAAATCCACTGCGGTTTCTACCTTGTTAACATTCTGACCTCCAGCACCCCCGGACCGCATAGTGGACATGGTAATATCCTTGGGATCAATGTTGACATCCACCTCGTCGCACTCGGGCATAATGGCAACCGTTGCCGTGGAGGTATGCACTCGTCCCTGTGACTCCGTTGCAGGGACCCGTTGCACCCGGTGAACGCCCGCTTCCCATTTGAGCTTGGAATATACCATGTCGCCCTTCACGTCGAGTGTCACCTGTTTGTATCCACCATCGTCGCCAGCCGTGAAATCAATCATGGAGCACTGCCAACCGTTGGACGAAATGAATTTTCGATCCACGTCAATCAAATCTCCTGTAAGTGTTTTCAAAACCAACGTTTACAAAGCGAATTGAAACAAGCAGTAAGAAACGGCAATTGTTTTGGCAAATGTTAAAACGAACGAATGACACCCACACATTACATGTATGATAGCTGCCCGCCTTCCCTTTACCCCACCCCACCCTTTCTCATTAAGCAACGCCAGGGATTTGTGCACAGTAAAATATACGTACCGGCAAAAATGTTGGCTTCGGAACCCCCAGTACCTGCTCTCACTTCCAGCATGACATTTCGATCGTCGTTGGGATCCTTGGGAAGGAGCAAGATTTTGATTTTTTCTTCCAATTCATCCATTTGCGGTTCGATTTCTTTGATTTCTCCCCGAGCCATTTCTCTCATTTCTGCATCGTCGCCGGCTTCTTGAAAAAGTTCGGTTGCGTCGGTGAGTTCTGCCTTGAATCCGCAGTAGGCATCATAGACTTCCACAACTTCTTCGCTCTGAGCACGATCGGACATGACGCGTTTCAATAGATTGGAATCGCCAAGAACATCCGGATCGCCGAGACGTTCCGTAAGAGCCTGAAAGGATCGGCGAATATTGTCTAGACGATTTTCCATTGGCTCATCCATGGCCATGAAACGAGCCGTTGTTGTTGATGAT
>JAPKAW010000353.1 GCA_028825055.1 Flavobacteriales bacterium
GCATCGCCGAGGCTTGTGTATTTCATCAATAAAGGAATAATAGAACGTGCATGTCCAAGCATTTTTTAAAAAGGAGCCATCGTTCGAATGTCTGTCGGATGGTACGTTTTGCTAGTAACATTCAATTTATTATGGATGCATCCGTTCAGCAAAAATTAACCATACCCCATACTCACAATGGGGACAGTAAAGCTGCGTACATTGTAAATTGATTAAATAACTAAGCTTCATCTTTGCAAGGGTGAACATAGACTCCAAACGGACGAAAGTGCCAAGATAAATAAATAAATAAAGAAAAAACTGTATCAGCCTATTCGATGCAACTGCTGTTTGAAGTCCTTGACTTGCGCAAGTTGATTGGCCACAGGAGCCTTCAGAAACTCCTGATAATTCCATTGAATCGATTTTTTGAGCTGATCACTTGGCCCTTCAATCTTTCTGCTTTGTTGGGCTTGAACGTAGCACTGGAAATAGTGGCGATAAGATTCCTCATTGTGCTCGATACCCAACAAATTATCCAACGTAGGTTTGGTGAAAGGGATTGATTCATCCATGGCATCCAAGTCGTCAGGGTTCATGGCCGCAACCAACTGACAAATCAAATGAAATCCCTTACTAAATGGCAATGCAGCTCCCTGATCGCGCATGACTTCTGCAGATTCGTCTTTGAAATCATCGGATTCGGAGCAGTAAGGGACAGCTTCTTCTGCGTCCTTCATCCATTCCACAGCGGCGTCGTCGTTGGTGCAACTAATGAAGGTACATGGATTACCTTCGGGGTTTTCTCGATTCTTCAGAATGTTAACAATTTCTTTTTGAGCATGGAGTCCACCATTGGGAACTCCATCTCCAAAGAAGTATCGACCCAAGCTAGCCCCTTTGCCTCTCGTGATAGATTCTCGAATTTTTTCTAGGTACGGAGTAGTGCCGCTGGGTTTTTTGGCAAACTGTTGATCAATTTGGCTGTACGCACTGGCTAGGAAGGTCCTTGGATCTCTACCGTTACGTTCGAGACTAACGCGGTCCCTTCGGTTGAGGAATTCAATTCCAATCCGGTTGAAAGGAACGTAGGCGAGAATCTCTACCATTTCTTTCACTCGCTGATGGGCTTCTTCCCATCGAGTGTTTTGTTTTCCAGTTTGAGGGTTAACAGTATCCGAACCTGCCATCATCGAACCAGAATCATCAATAATAAACTCGAGCGATTGAAGCTCGCTCAACATCATGAGCTTATTCATGAGGCCCATGGGAACCTCATATTTGGTCAAGATGTTACCAAGTTCGTCCACCATTTCATCCACTTGCATGCCAGCTTCGAGGCAGATCTCTGGCTCTTGCATCATTTCAATGGTTGCAGCCGTGCTTTCCGACAACGGAAATTCTTGTCCACCACTGGCCACGACGGCTTCGTTGAGTTTCTCGTGGTCTTCCATGTTCGAAACCACTGGCAAGGCCATACTCGGGTTAGCAACCGTAGTTGCAGGACCACCCCCTTGTTTTTCCTTCCATCGCTTATACTCCGGGTTGAGTTTCATGACACCGTTAACCTTGACATATTTCTTGGGGGGCGGCGCCATCGTTGCTTTGATGTTGACAGAG
>JAPKAW010000078.1 GCA_028825055.1 Flavobacteriales bacterium
TGCAGAATGATATCGTAGATGTGCTCCCAGAAAACAGGCTCGAAGTACAATTTGTCTGCCGTATCAAAATCAGTAGAAACCGTTTCTGGGTTACAATTGATCATAATCGTCTCGTAACCACACTCTTTCGCAGCGAGGACACCATGGACACAACAGTAGTCAAACTCAATACCCTGTCCTATGCGATTGGGACCACTTCCAAGAACAACTATTTTTTTCCGATCGCTTCGGACACTTTCATTTTCGTCTTCGAACGTCGAATAGTAGTATGGCGTTTTTGCGGAGAATTCTGCCGCACATGTATCCACAAGCTTATAGGTACGCTTAATTCCACGCGACGTTCTGTGTTCATGCACTTCTGACTCTAGACAATCAAACAGATGAGCGATCTGACGATCAGCATAGCCTTTCTGCTTGGCTTCACGCAGCAGAACATCGGGAATTGTCGTCAACGTGAATTCACTGAGTACGTCCTCTAAGTGAACCAACTCCTCTATTTGACGCAAGAACCAAGGGTCAATTTTAGTTATGTCATGAATCTTGCGGATGGAAATCCCCAATTTCATGGCATCATACAAGTGAAACAGCCGATTCCAACTCGCATGCTCTAAGCTGTGTAAAATGGCATCGTGGTCGCGAAGTTCTTTTCCGTCACACCCCAATCCATTGCGCCCAATTTCAAGCGACTGGGCCGCTTTCTGCAAAGCTTCTTGAAACGATCTTCCGATAGCCATGACCTCCCCCACCGACTTCATTTGCAGACCGAGTTTCCGATTTGCCCCTTTGAATTTATCAAAATTCCAACGTGGCACTTTCACAACAACGTAATCCAAGGTCGGTTCGAACATGGCACTTGTGGTGCCTGTGATCGGGTTCGCTAGTTCGTCTAAATGATATCCGATGGCCAATTTTGCCGCAATCTTTGCAATGGGGTACCCCGTAGCTTTTGAGGCTAAGGCCGAAGACCGGCTCACCCGGGGGTTGATTTCAATGGCGATAATATCTTCTCTTTCATCCGCTGAAACAGCAAACTGCACATTGCACCCCCCAGCAAAATCGCCGATGGACCGCATCATGTGAATCGCCATATCCCGCATTCTTTGAAATGTAGTATCGCTCAGAGTCATAGCAGGCGCTACGGTAATGCTATCGCCTGTATGGATTCCCATTGGGTCGAAATTTTCAATCGAACAGATGATGGTAACATTGTCATTGGAGTCCCGTAGCAGCTCCAATTCATATTCTTTCCATCCCATGACCGCTTTATCGATCATGACCTCATGAATCGGACTCAAATGCAAGCCCCGAGTCAATGCTGCATCAAACTCCTCTGGATTGTAAATGATACTCGCGCCGCTTCCGCCGAGAGTATAGGAGGGCCGTATGCACAACGGAAATCCAAATTGCTGAGCTGCTTCCTTTCCTTCCAGAAAACTTTTTGCAGTTGCCTGTGGGGCCATTGGAATACTCAATTGCTCCATGAGCCTCCTGAATTTCTCCCGATTCTCTGTGATTTCAATCGCAGCAATGTCCACCCCGATCATCTTCACTCCATACTCTTCCCAAAGCCCCATCTCATCGCACTGTATGCACAAATTCAGTGCAGTTTGCCCTCCCATGGTTGGCAAAACAGAATCAATTGAATGCTTTTTTAGAATCTTCTCTATTGAAGCCGGCTCGAGTGGTTCTAAATAGACATGGTCCGCTACGACAGGGTCTGTCATGATCGTCGCCGGGTTCGAATTGATCAGCACGACTTCAATTCCTTCTTCGCGAAGTGAACGTGCCGCTTGCGAACCCGCATAATCAAATTCACAAGCTTGTCCAATGACAATGGGGCCACTACCGATGAGCAGAACCGATTTGATGCTTTTGTCTTTGGGCATTTTTTTTTTATCCGACTACTGCAGCCTTAAAAATGAGCTACAGCGGCCGGGACGAAACGGGGAATTCCGAGCGCAAAATTAGCGCGATAAACCGAACTACAAAAGCCCGATTGAAGGACAATTTCAACGACCTATTCACAATGCAGTGTGTTCTGTGAAAACCACCGAACTTTCACCCATGGAATTCGCTGCCGAAAAAGGACGGTCTGATCGAAAAACATGGACCAATCATGGCTGGAATTTAGAATATGCGATTGATTTTACGTGTTCGGAGAAAAGTCCCGATGCCCTCTCTATCAAGAGCAAACAAGCCCTCCGTGTTGTTTTTGCATTGCACGGCTTTGCGCGTCCGCTAGAGGATTTCATTCCTTTTGTCCAGGCCTGGCCCGAAAGATGTGCATTCATCTCCGTGCACTTGTTACACCATGGTAAAAGTGGTCCTGATGTTGAAAAACGGCGTTTGGATGATGCCATTGAACCCGAAGACTTGCTACAAATACTTATTGAAATAGCCAGCCATGAAGGGGTCAGCACCGTAAAGCCCGACCTTATTGGATACAGTATTGGAGGGCGAATCGCCCTTTCCTTGATTGCTGTTGACCCAAAAAAATGGAACCGCATTTTACTCCTAGCCCCCGATGGACTCAAACAATCTCCTTTTTATGGCCTAACAGTGCACACGCAAGCAGGAAAGGCTATTTGGTTTGCCATAGACAAGCACAGTGAACAGGTACTACTTTGGGCTGACCGCTTGCTGAAGTGGAAACTCCTGTCTCCTCACATGCATGCCTTCATCGGATTCCACTTATCATCCCATGCTATGCGCATGGCGGTTTGGAATGGCTGGCGCGCTCATCGAAGATGTTGGCCCTCTCATCGGTCAATTGCCTCCGCATTAAGCCAACTAGGTGGAACCATCGATTTTTGCTTTGGAAGTCATGATCGTATCATCCCCATAAAAAATGCAAGACGTTTGCGAAAAATGACAGTTTTCATGCCCAAGGTGAATTTCCACTCCATACCATCAGGTCATGGTATGTTGCGAAAAGACGTAATGAAAATCATCATTCAACGTATCTTTAAATCATGATGACGTGGCTGAAACAATTGCAATCAGATTCTCAAAACGGCACAAAGCGTTTAGCGGCACTGCTTGACCCTGATGACCTGCCAACAGGCCGATCGTGGTATGCCTTACTTGACCGAATTGAAGCATCCACCGTGACGGACATCTTCATTGGAGGAAGCTTGTTGATCCGCAACAATGTCAGCGATATGATGCAGTCCGTTCGTGAACGTTTTTCAGGCAGAATCACCATCTTTCCGGGCTCGCCTGACCAAGTTGTCTCAGGTGCCGATGCGGTATTATTTTTGTCTGTGATCTCGGGCAGAAACCCCGATTTACTCATTGGGCGTCACGTTGAATCAGCCTTACGTATCCGACGTTTGCAGATTGAAACTGTTCCAACGGGGTACCTGCTCATTGGAGACGGGCCGCTCACCACCGCGGCGTACATGAGTCAATCGATGCCCATTCCATCTAGCAAACCTGAAATTGCTGTTGCAACAGCTGTGGCGGGGGAAATGTTAGGATTGCAAGTCATGTTTGTCGACGCGGGGAGCGGAGCGCATCAACCGGTTCCATTAAAAGCCATAGCATCCATTCGAAATCACACAACGTGCCCAGTGATTGTTGGTGGTGGTTTGAACGATGCCCCGAGCATTGAGGCCGCATGGCAAGCGGGTGCTGACCTTGTGGTTATCGGTTCTGCAATCGAGAATAAGCCCGACGATTTGAATTGGCTTCCCAACCCAGCCGCTTTTCAGTCAAGAGGCATTGCTGAACCTTGGAACTAGCCTTGGCGCAATTCGATCTCTTTAGAACGAGACCTCAACAGAAAACATTCCGTTCCTTCCGGCCTGAGGATACACGTAGTTCTCGGTGGTCATGGCATCGACACCACCGTACAAATAACTGTACGTCCATCCATTTGCGCTGTATTTGGCATTGAGGGCATTGCGCAAGAAAGCGTTGAGTGTGACTCGCGTTCCTGAAGGACGTTCCCAACTCCATTGCAGGCGTAAGTCTTGCACCGCATAAGAATCCAGTGACCGACTGTCTCTGGAGGTATTGTCCAGGAATTGCTTTCCAACATACCGCGCTGCCCATTCCAACGTACCCTGGGTTCTCCCACTAGATTTTGAGCGATCCCAAAACCGATAGGCTGCTACACTTGATGCTGTCAGGTTTGGAGAAAATGCGATGTCCGTTGTTCCATGTTCAACTTCTACGACCGAAGGAAAACCCTCAGCATAATCAGACAAAATCTCCTTGAAGGAGTCAATCTGATTGAGTGAACCTGTTACTGTTCCCTGCCAAGTCACCCCTTCCTTTGGACGCCAAGCAGACGACCATTCCAATCCCGCTCGGTAGCTGCGGTCAACATTCTGCTGGATGGGACTGCCCGTATCATTCAATGCACCCGTAAGCACAAGTTGATTGTGATAACGCATATAAAAAGCAACCGCCTGCAGCGACCAGACCTCGTCATCATGCTCCCACCCTAACTCCCAGTCCGTCATGGTCTCAGGCAGCGGTTTTTCCGAAGTCACCCGATCAACATAGTCGGTCCGAACAGGTTCTCGACTCCCTTGGGATATGGAAGCGAAAAAACGATTGAAAGGAGACATCACCCAATCCAGACCTGCCTTGGGATTGAGGAAATACAACCGGTCATCGACAGCGAGTTGCGTCAAGTCGTTATCTGTCCCATCGATGGAGTAAACAACTTGCCGACCCTGTACTTCCAATTGCGTACGTACGCTACCCCCTCCCCATTCTTGCGTAAAACCAACAAAACCGTAACGATCTGTTTTATTGCCGACATTGGAGTAATACTCGGCACCCAATTGCGAGTCGCCTGCATATTGCATCCAAATAGGAACTCCAAAATGCGCACCTTCATAGTTGAAGGCACCGCCTCCCCAATTCATGGAAATCCGGTCCCAAGAACGATGGACATTCAGAGCGACACCTTTGTAGTCATTGTCCAACCAGCGACGTCGAATAACATCACCCGTTGCAATGGCCGAATCTCCAATGACCAAATCAGTCACACCATAGAGGGACAACTCGGCATCGGGTTTATATTGTTCATAGTATCCCGAGCCCGCGGTATAATGCGCCGTTACCCCCAAATCCCAACCTTGCCATTCCTGATCTAAATGCAGTTGGTGGTGATCTTGACGGTAGTCATCAACCTCATCTTTATAGCGGTAATAGTTGTGCTGCTCTCTCCTTTCAATCAAGTCATTAATCCGCGCTACATCTGTTCCGTATCCATATTCTCCGCTTGAATTGGCCCAATCTAAAATTTCACTTTCGGTCCCCTCAATTGCAATTTGAGGCACCCCATACCATGCTTGATACGTGCGCTCATGGCCCAACATTGCAGTGTACGTGAGATGCCCTGTATCCCACAGATATCCCATTCCTAACTGCATACTCGATAAATCACTGGAGGCACGATCTACAAAACCATTGGACACAATACGCGATGCTCTGCCTTCGATATAAAACCCATCGCCGACACGACCACTCGACCACTTCACCATAGATCGGGCACTGCCAAAAGACCCCGCTCCAAGGACCATCCTTCCCTTTGGTTTCTGATCAAATGACAGCGTGTTGAGAGCCACAGTCGCCCCGAAAGCACCCGGGCCGTTCGCCGAACTACCGACTCCCCGTTGCACCTGAAGTCCATCCACACTACTTGATAAATCCGGCAAATCCACCCAATACACCTGATGTGATTCCGCATCGTTCAACGTGATCCCGTTGATCGTCACATTGATATGGGTTTGGTCCGACCCACGTATCCGCATGCTCGTGTACCCCACACCCGCTCCGGCATCGGAGGTCACCACAACTGACGGGGTATAGCGTAGTAAAAAAGGAAGATCCAAGGAACCATCGCGCTCCTCCAACATTTCCGGAGTAATCCGCAGGCTGGCAAATGGAGCACGCTCACTAAAGTGAGTCGTGCTAACTGACGCTGGCAGCAACTGAACTGTCATCAAAGTACTGTCCAATTCAGAAGGTGAAACCGTTTGAGACTGGCCTAAAGAAATCCCTGAAAGAAGAGCTAGACTCAGCAAAGAAAGGATGGGTGAACGCATCATATTTTTTAGTTTATGACGCAGGGATGTCCGTTTTCACGAAGACATCCATGACAATCTCCCCTACCGGCATTATCCGTTCAGGTTCAAAGGGTATAATCTCAGCGCTCCGTTAGAAGGCACCCCCGCATCGCTGCAAATATATGGACGCGAAACAATAACTTGCAACTAATGGAGCGCCCTAAAATTGAATCATTGATTGAAACAGCGATTAAAGCTGCCATCGATGCTTCGCGTGTCCTAATGGAACATCTTGAGAAACACAATGAAGCCTTGGTCATTCGCGCCAAACGCGATGGAAGTCCGGTCTCTGCGGCGGACATGGCCTCGCATCAAATCATTGAATCAATCCTTTCCCCGACCGGCATTCCTTTAATTAGTGAGGAAGGTAGCCTCCCTCCATTTTCGGAACGACAAAATTGGCCCCTGTTTTGGTTGGTAGACCCTTTGGACGGGACCGAATCGTATCTCCGTAACCGGTCAGGCTTCGCTGTTAATATCGCTCTGTGTGATAAAAACGGCCCCTTCCTTGGCATTGTAGCAGACCCCCTGGCTAACTCGATGTACTATGGCGCAATCGGATTGGGAGCATTTTATCGGTCTCTAGATGCAGATGCTGTTGGCAAAGCTCTCATCGAAAAACCAGTAACAAAACCTTACTTGCTCGTTACGAGCTGGAATGAGCCGCTGACGATGATGGAATTACTTCCCTCTCATTTATCTCCTAATGACTTTCGAAGCGAACCCGTGAGCGGGGCCCTTAAATTTTGTCAAGTCGCTGCAGGCAAGGCAGATTTACACGCACGTTCCGGCCCTTACATGGAATGGGATTGCGCCGCAGGCGATGCTATTCTGCGCAGTATGGGGCTAGTTGTTCGAAGTCGCGGCTCCAATGAACCCCTTAAGTACAACACAATGAATCTCCGTGTTGAAGGCCTTTGGGCGAGTCGAATCCCTTAAGCGGTTTTTATCGTCATCGGTACGAATTGGACTCGAACGTCTCGTACAAGTCGATGTAATTGAGATACCTTTCTTCAGCTATCTGACCATCCTCAACCGCTTTCTTAACAGCACAATTTGGCTCATTTCGATGCAGACAATTGTGAAATTTGCATCCATCCAATTTCTTGAATATTTCCGGAAAATAGTGATGCAAATGATCTCGTTCCAGATGCACCAACCCGAAACCTTTAATCCCCGGAGTATCAATGATAAATCCTCCAGTCGGCAAAGGAAACATCTCAGCAAAGGTGGTCGTGTGTTTGCCTTTTTGATGGGCGTCGGAGACTTCGCCTGTTCGCAAATCTGTTCCAGGCAATAGCGCATTGATCAACGTACTCTTGCCCACGCCACTGTGTCCAGACAAAAGATTGACTCCTGAGGCAGCCAGTTCCTGAGTCAAGGAATCCAACCCTTCCCCCGTTGTCGCAGAAGTGCGAAGCGTGGGAATTCCTGCCAATTGATACACCGCTTCCAAATACTCCAACTGCGCTCTTTCCGGCGTCCCTTCAGCGCAGACATCGACTTTATTGAATACGATGGTGACAGGAACTTGGTACGCTTGAGCGGTGACCAAGAAACGGTCCATAAACCCCGTGCTCGTAGCAGGCTGAACCACTGTCGAAATAAGAAAAGCTCGGTCCAAATTTGCAGCAACGACATGCGTCTCTTTGGAAAGATTCACTGATTTCCGCACCATGCTATTTCGGCGCTCCAAACGTTCGGTGATGCTCCCTGTTTTCTCTTCATCTTGCTTTTGCAGCAAAACGTAATCTCCAACAGCAATAGGATTTGTAGACCGCTCCCCGCGGAGTTTCAATTTACCCTGTATCCTACACGTAATAACCGTCTCTGAAGACA
>JAPKAW010000354.1 GCA_028825055.1 Flavobacteriales bacterium
AAAAAGACCCACTACCTTGTGGCAGGAGAAAAGGCGGGGTCTAAACTTTCAAAAGCGGAAGAATTGGGGGTGAGTATTTTGGATCATGCGAGTTTGCTTGCGTTGATTGCTCAATCACCGTCAATTAGCGACGCAGAATCAAAGGAGAATTAATTCAAACGAACACATGGGGAGGAATCGATTTGTAGCGCTTGATTTGGAATGTGCCACAAGTGACGTTGGGAACATCTGTGAGATTGGTCTGGTCGTCATGGAAGATGGGATGGAAGTGTCGAAGTTTCGTTCTTTGGTACGTCCCGTTGTCGAAGCTTTTGGCGATTGGCAACGATGGAATTTTTCTTATAACCTTCAAGACACCCTTGCGGCGCCCACATTCCCTGAGATTTGGCAAACCGTTCAGCCGATGCTGAAGGATAGTCCACTGGTGGCGCACAATGCCTCGATGGTTGAATGCAAGCATTTAGCCGCCGCATTCGTTCACCACGACTTACTTGACGAGGAGAAACCAATTATGTTTTGCACGTTGGATTTGGCACGCAGGGGTTGGCCGGATTTAGAAAAGCACGGGATTAAATCGGTTGCCAAGCACTTTGAATGGAATTTGGATCATCACAATCCGGAGAGCGATGCGCGCGTGTGTGCTTCGATTGTAACGGAAGTCATGAAAGACCATGATTTCGATTCGTGGCAAGCACTCGTAGATGGCATGAAGTGGCAAAAGCACGGACTCAATACACAGGGTGTGCACCCCTTGAAGACTAAGGAGCGCAAACAGGTGCGACGAAAGAAAACCCATGACGACTATGCCAAGGAGTTGGTCAGTTGGGAACCGACAACGGAATTGCCGCAACTCCTTCCGGGACAACGGTTTATTCTCAGTGGATTTTCACCGAAAAAGAAAAAAGAACTGCAACAGGAGGCGATTAGTAAAGGGTTAATCTACAAACGGTACATTTCTCCCGGACTCGATTTCCTCGTCGCTGATGAGAAGATGGGCGCAGCGAAGTACGATCGTTGCAAGAACCAATCTGTTCCAATTTGGTCCGAAGATGCTTTTGTGGATGCCTTGGCACAACTTCCTCTGCAGGGTGATCAAAGCTGAGCGGTTCAGTTAACGCATCAAATGCAGTTCTCCATTGAGGGTGCCTCGTTGTTCTCCTCCGCAAAGGATGAGGTAGGACATCTTTACGTAATACACCCCTTCTTTTACCGGTTCGCCGTTTATCCGGCCATCCCACTCTACGGGTTTTCCATCATGCGTATAGACCGCATTGCCCCAACGGTTGAAAATGCTCAACTGATAACGGTCAATAATGGAGAGAAGTGGGAATTCAGGGTCGTTGGCTAAGAATGGCCGGAAGCGTTCGTTCGACCCATCGCCATTTGGAGTAATGACATTCGGAAGCATCGTTGAACTTGCATCAACAAATGCTTCGGGATCCTGATAAACAAAAACAGAGTCAGAGCTTGAACAGCCATTTTCTTCGAATGAAACAGTCAAGACATACGTCCCCGGTAGATATGCGAT
Source organism: Flavobacteriales bacterium (assembly GCA_028825055.1). Lineage (GTDB taxonomy): Bacteria > Bacteroidota > Bacteroidia > Flavobacteriales_D > Sanyastnellaceae > UA16. The sequence goes on from JAPKAW010000354.1 coordinate 1,529, forward strand.
TGGATTGAGCGGGTCGACGGCATTGAGGCTGCCTTCATTCCAGGTCCATTCGAACACCGGAGTGTAAC
>JAPKAW010000079.1 GCA_028825055.1 Flavobacteriales bacterium
CGAAGGTAGCCCATCCTGACTGCTCTATCTTTACCCCACATGGCGAAAGTGAACCCTTCGAAGACACCAATCATCTCAGTAGACGCATTACTGCAAGCATTCAGAACCATGAGCACGGCTCGGGCCATGAGTGATTTGTTCGAAGCCAATGCCAGGTTGACCTCGAAGTACGTGCATGCCTGTTCTAGGGGCCACGAAGCGATTCAATTCGCTGCCGGAAGGCTTTTAAAAGAACAGGACTTTCTCAGCGCATATTACCGAGACGATTGTTTGCTCCTCAGCATCGGATTGACACCCGAAGAGCTGATGCTTCAATTGTTTGCGAAACGGGATGACCCCTTCAGCGGAGGCCGCACTTATTACAGCCACCCTTCGCTCAACCGCGAGGGCCTTCCGCGAATTCCGCATCAAAGTAGCGCCACGGGCATGCAGGCCATTCCAACGACAGGAGTGGCTTTGGGCCTTCAATACCGTGAGCGCATGGGCCTAAAGCACGATCGACCAGGAACGCCTCCAGTGGTGCTTTGTTCTATAGGCGATGCCGCTATGACAGAAGGGGAAGTGAGCGAAGCGCTGCACATGACCGATTTGCGCGGCCTGCCCATGGTTTGGCTTGTCCAAGACAACGAATGGGACATTTCTGCCCATGCTGATGAAATACGTTCCAGCGACGTTTCAACTCTGGTCAAAGCATTCCCAAACATCCGGGCCTTCCGGGTCAACGGATCAGATACGGAGGCGTGTATGGCAACCATGGAAGCTGCGTTCGAACACGCACGAGAAACGCGCGGTCCCGTCTTGGTTCATGCGGATGTGCCGTTGTTAGGACATCACACGAGCGGGGTGAGAAAAGAATGGTACCGACACGACTTGAAAGAGCACGGTGAACGCGACCCGCTTCCTATGCTACTGGAACGCTTGCAATTGCTGGGCATCAATGGCAAAGAACTCGAGCGCATCCAGAACGAAGTGGCGGCTGAAGTCTTGGCACAATTCGAACGCGCACAAATAGCAGAAGAACCTCGAGGTGAAGATTTAATGGCGCACGTATTGGCTCCCACTGCGGTAGTCGAAGAAGTGGGTACCCGAATTCCAAAAGGGGCTGAAGAGTCCTTGATGGTCGATTGTGCGTTGCATGCAATGCAAGAAATCCTCGAAGACCATCCTGAAGCACTTTTGTATGGTCAGGACGTTGGTGGACGATTGGGCGGAGTGTTTCGAGAAGCGGCAACATTGGCTCAAAAATTTGGAGACGAACGGGTTTTTAACACCCCCATACAAGAGGCCTTCATTATCGGATCAACGGTAGGAATGTCCGCTGTTGGATTGAAACCCATCGTCGAAGTCCAGTTCGCCGATTACCTCTGGCCGGGACTCAATCAGTTGTTCACTGAACTCAGCCGAAGCTATTTCCTCTCCAATGGTAAATGGCCGGTGAGCAGTGTGATTCGGGTGCCCATTGGTGCCTATGGATCAGGCGGACCATATCACAGTTCAAGCATCGAATCGGTACTGGCCAACATCATTGGCATCAAAGTGGTCTACCCATCCAATGGAGCGGACCTGAAAGGCCTTTTGAAAGCAGCATTTTACGATCCCAACCCAGTAGTCGTTCTCGAACATAAAGGGCTGTATTGGTCTAAAATACCCGGAACAGAAGCTGCCAAATGCACCGAGCCCGATCGTGCGTATCGAACCCCTATAGGCCAAGGCCGCATGGTGAGAACGGCCCCGAAATCGGATGCACCTCAATGCACCATCATCGCGTATGGCCGAGGTATTTATTGGGCAGAAGAAGCCTCCAGAGGATTCGAGGCATCCACTGAAATACTGGATCTCCGTTCCATACATCCTGTTGATTTCGACCTCATCAGCCAACGGATTCGACAAACCCATCGTGCTCTTATCATCACTGAGGAACCCGTTTTGAATGGTTTTGCTCAAGCTTTGGCAGGAAGAATAGGTTCCGAGCTCTTTGCATCACTTGATGCTCCAGTGCTAGTGGTTGGCTCTATGGAAACTCCAGCTATTCCTTTAAATGAACAATTGGAACGACACGTTTTAGTGGATGCTCAAAAAGTACGAGAAGCCTTGGAAATTACGTTGTCCTATTGAAATCACGCCCATGCTCTATCGCCTCGCTTTTCTTGTGGTCACGACTTGTTTGGTTTTCACTGCATCACTCAATGCCCAATGGAGCGGCACAGTAGTCTATGCCGTACAGGCTGAAAATGACCTTCAACCCAAGGGACTGGATTACCTACCGCAACAAGTTATTCTCGAAACGAATGGCCAACAATTTCGTGTTCTCGAGACTGGAACAGATTTTGAGCGGGTTTGGCTTATGGATAAAGATGAGGCGCATGTTTTATTTCATTTTTTAGGCCATGCCGTCGAATTGCTTGAGCCCTGCCCCGACGCTCGGCCATTAATACTATCCAATCGCGGAGGCACGCGAGAAGTCGCGGGTATCACTGGAATCATCACCCGTCGATCAACAGGATGGGCTGTCGAATCTGAAAGATTGGGTGCCGCACCGTGTGGATGGCCCACGGCGTGGATCCCCCTAAACTGCACGATCGAGGACGGTCAAGCACGCTATGAATTGGTTGCACAATCCGTCGTCGACCGGCCAAAAAAACAATGGCCTCGGAAGCACTTTGATATGCCCGACGGGTATGAGCCCGTGGATCGATATACGCTAAGCACGCTGATTTCGCGCATTCCAAGCGAGTAAGGACCGCGTACATTGTGTCAGAAGCCTAGCCTTTTTTTAACTTTTAGCGAACAATTCGAACTGAAGACCGGTCTTTTATTTATGGAATCCAATGAATTGATCGGTACAATGACTGTACAATCTGTCCATTTTGAAGGACCGGATGCTGTGCGGGTTCAACTCTCCCCCTCCGTGGAAGATGCTGCACGCTGGGTTCATGAGCCAGGTGCCTTCATTACATTCTCGATAACACCTACTCTCCAACGCAGTTACACCCTTGTCAACCCCGTGGGCTCCTTTCCCTTGGAAATTATCGTACGGTCCATCCGTGGTGGGAAAGGAAGTCGTTTTTTCAACGAAGTAGCTCAAGTCGGCAATGTGATGCAGGCGATGCCTCCACGCAGCCTCCTTTGGCGATCAGAATGGAACCATGAGCCCACACATTTTATTTGCTTTGCTGGCGGCATCGGGATCACCCCCATATTGAGCTTGATCCAGCATGCCATATTGCACCCCGAACTTGGGCATCGAATCACCTTGTTTTACAGCAATCGCAGCCGGAGGCATGAAATTTTCGGGGATCTACTCCACTCTTGGAAAGACCGCATTGAATTCATTCCGCTTTACTCGGAGGATGACCAATTAGAGGACACCGAGCACCCCTCTAAAATGACGAGTCAGCGGATTCAAGACTGGTTGCAACCGGTTGAAGACAAAGAGCGCGCCATGTTCATCGTATCGGCACCTTCAGGACTGATGAGGACGGTCCATATTGGACTCGATGAAGCTGGCATCCCCCAAGATCGGCGCCATACAGAACGCTTTACTGCAACGGCTCTGAGCGAAACATTGCCTGATTTACCCTCGAATCCAACAACGGACCGCCCACGTTGCACAATTGAATTGGAGCGTGATCATGCTGTGGAAGAATTCCAGATGCACGGTGAAGGACAGAGTATTTTAGATGCGGCACTTGACGCCGGTTTATCGGTACCATACAGTTGCCGCGGTGGAGTGTGCATGTCCTGCCTCGCTCAAGTCACTGAGGGAGAAGTACAAACTGAGGGCGACAACGGCTTGACCGAAAAAGAGCAAAGTGAAGGGTTGATTTTATGTTGCAAAAGCCAACCCAAGTCAGAAGAGCTCAAGCTCCGATTTATGCATTAAAGCAGGCGCTCAAGGCAATCCAATGTACTTGTGCATTTGAAGGGAAACGCGCCATCTCGGATTCACTTGAAGGTGCTCCATGATGTAAGGCAAGACCTTGTCCTTACGATCCCATTCAGGTTGCAGAAAAAGCTGAGCATCCGCCTTCAGCGACACGGCATGCTCTTCGCCCCATTGCAAGTCTTGTCGATTGACAACGATAACTTTCAATTCATCCGCCAATGGAAATACATCCGTGCGCGCCGCCTTGAAGCGCTTCGGGGAAAGCGTCACCCAATCCCATTGACCAGTCAATGCATGTGCACCTGAAGTCTCAATATGAGTCCGAATTCCAGCCTCTTTTAACGCAGCTGTAAGGGGTCCAAGTTGATGCATAGCCGGCTCACCGCCCGTGACCACGCAAATAGGAGCGCCCGACTCCTTGGCCTCTTGAACCAAGATATCACAGGAAACACGTGGATGAGCATTCACATCCCAACTGTCCTTGACATCGCACCAAGCGCACCCCACGTCGCAACCGCCTAAACGGATAAACCATGCGGCCGTTCCCGTATGAGACCCTTCACCTTGCACGGTGAAGAACCGTTCCATCACAGGATAATCAATGTTAGACCAGCTGACCATGCAAATCAAATTCTGTCGCCGAGTCGATTCGAGCTGATGCAAAGTCACCGATACGCAAATGCACATCTTCAGGGACTTGAATCCGTACTTCATTGTCCACATCGGGAGAATCAAATTCAGTACGCCCAATCCATAGACCGTCCTCTGTTCTATCGACAAGCACACGCTGAGTTGTACCGATATACTTTTGATTCAACTGATGCGAAATGCCCGCTTGCTGTTCCATGATCGCTTCCACGCGTTTCCGCTTAACCTCCTCAGAAACATCATCATTCATGCTGTAAGCATGGGTGTTTTCTTCGTGAGAATACGTAAAACAACCAAGTCGTTCAAACTGGTGACGCTCGGTCCAACGCATCAAGTCTTCGTGGTGCGCCTCTGTCTCACCTGGGAAGCCGCAAATAAGTGTTGTGCGAATGGCGATTTCTGGAACGCGATTTCGAATTTCACCGATCAGGCGATCCATTTTCTCTTGCGTTGTGCCACGGCGCATGGCCTTGAGCATCTCGTCAGAAGCATGTTGCAGGGGCATATCCAAGTAGTTACAGACATTTGACCGTTCAGCCATAACATCCAAAACATCCAGAGGAAAACCCGTTGGAAAAGCGTAATGCAATCGGATCCAATCGATCCCTTCGACATCACTCAAGCGCCTCACCAGTTCCGCTAATTTCCGTTCCTTGTAAATATCCAGTCCGTAATACGTCAAATCTTGAGCGATGAGAATCAACTCGCGAACGCCATTGGCAGCCAGTCCTTTCGCTTGCAGCACAATGTCCTCCATCGGCGTGGAAACATGCTTTCCACGCATCAGTGGAATCGCACAAAAAGCACACGGTCTGTCGCAGCCTTCTGCAATTTTCATGTAGGCGTAATGAGCAGGGGTTGTCAATAAACGCTCCCCAACTAACTCTTTTTTGTAATTCGCTTTGAGCGTTTTAAGCAAACGCGGTAAGTCCCGTGTACCGAACCACGCATCCACTTCAGGAATACCATCAGACAGTTCCTCCTTATACCGCTCTGACAAGCAACCGGTCACGTAGACACGATCCACAAGCCCTTTCTGTTTCGCCTCTGAAAAGCGAATGATGGTGTCGATACTCTCTTGCTTTGCACTCTCAATGAATCCACATGTATTGATAATCACAATCCCCGAATCGCCCTTCTTTGATTCGTGTTCAACTTCATAGGCGTTCGCACGCAGTTGAGTCATCAAGACTTCCGAATCAAAAATATTCTTGGCACAACCCAATGTTACCACATTGACTTTGCGCGGTAAAGTAGTACGTGTTCTCATGCTGCGTTCAACTTTCAGTTACTGAAGCCATGCCATCACTGAAATTCTCAGGAAGCAAGCTGTCTATAAATTCCAAAACATGGAAGTCCTGAAGGTCCTCCATTTTTTCGCCGACTCCAATGAATCGCACGGGAATGTGCAATTGATCGGAAATGGCAAGGACGACCCCGCCTTTAGCAGTTCCATCTAATTTCGTGAGCACCAAACCCGAAACATCCGTCGCTTGAGCGAATTGCTTGGCTTGCTCTACTGCATTTTGTCCAGTCGATCCATCCAAGACCAAAAAGACTTCATGAGGCGCACCTGGCACCACCTTATCCATAACACGACGGATTTTCGTGAGCTCTTCCATCAAACCACGTTTGTTGTGCAAACGTCCGGCTGTATCAATAATCACAACGTCCGATTTACGAGAAACAGCTGCTTGAAGCGTATCAAACGCAACTGCAGCTGGGTCTGCGCCCATGTGTTGAGAGATGATGGGAACGCCGGCACGTCGGGCCCACTCTTCCAATTGCTCAATAGCAGCCGCTCGAAAAGTGTCAGCCGCTCCAAGTAAAACGGTGCGTCCTTCTGATTTAAATCGGTGCGCTAATTTTCCGATCGTTGTGGTCTTACCAACTCCATTTACCCCGACCACCATGATGACTACTGGTAATTCTGGTGCCGACTCGGGCAGCAGATAGCTGGTAGGTTCCGACGCGTTTTGACCATCCACAAAAAGGCCCGAAATCTCTTCACGAAGCATTTGGTACAACTCCTCAACCTCAATAAAGGTTTCAAAACGTGCTCGTCTCCGCATCCGTTCAAGCACCTTGGTGGTGGTATCCACTCCGACATCTGCAGAAATCAACGCTTCCTCTAGATCATCAAGAAGCGCCTCATCTACCTTTCTTTTTCCCGTAAAGACACGCGCAAGCTTTTGAAAAACATTGGTACGCGATTTCTCTAGACCAGAATCGAGAGATTCCTTTTGTTTGCCAGAGAATAGTTTTTTGAAAAAGCCCATGGAATAACGATGATACAGATGAAAATGACTTCAAGCAATAAAGCAATAAAAAAGGGTCCACTCCTCTGGAGTTCGACCCTTTTTTAAAGCCGCCGATTCATCAACATTACGTTGACATCACAGCGATGAAATGGACATCAATTTTTATCGAACCAGGCTTTGATGCCATCGTTATGAACGACTTCTTCTTTGAATGTATACGCACCCGATTTCGGGCTACGAATCATCTTAATCACCTTTGTATGCTGCTTCCCTCCGCCGGTCTGCAGCGATGCTACTGTCTTCTTTGCCATGACTCAGCTTATTTAATCTCCTTATGGAGGGTGTACTTGCGCAACACCGGGTTGAACTTCTTTATTTCAATGCGATCGGGAGTATTCTTCCGATTCTTTGTTGTGATATATCGAGACGTTCCAGGCATGCCAGAATTCTTATGTTCTGTGCATTCGAGAATGACTTGTACGCGGTTGCCTTTCTTGGCCATCTTTCGAGAAATTGGGGTGCAAATATAATGATTCCACGCGAGCTAACAAGGTCTTCAGTCAAATCCAACACGTGCCGGTGGAAAAGCCATGCAAACATCGGGTATAATGCATGGTTTCCGTCTTTAGATTTAACCATTGCTCATGGCCAAAAAGAAAAACTCTCCAACCACGGAACCCCGTGCTGCCCGCAACCGACCAAAAGCGGTAAAACCGGCTCAACCTGCTTCCACGAAAACACCCAAAACGCCTCGTAAACCGAGTCGGTTCAGGAACTTAACAGAATCTAGCCGGCGAAAATGGGCTGACCCTCGCATTCAAAATGTGGCGGGAGTCGGGGCTTTGACACTGAGTCTGTTCATCGTTGGAGCATTGATTTCGGGACTCTTGACGGGTGCCCAAGACTACACGATTGTCTCCGAAGGCTTAATGGAAGCGGTGGACAAAAAAAATACTCCATACAACAATTGGCTCGGCGGTGCCGGAGCCTATTTAGCCTTTTGGATGGGTCGGCAAGGACTCGGAATGGGCGCACTTGCCATTCCTTTCTGGATTTGGCTCGTGTCATGGCCTTGGATTACGAAAGAAAAGTCGCCTCGGTCAGGAAGCGCTTTTCG
>JAPKAW010000355.1 GCA_028825055.1 Flavobacteriales bacterium
AGCGATTCAAAAAGAATCAAGTCAAAAACACGTGTTCTCAAAACTTGAGTGAGGGCTCTCTCAAGATCCGCAGAATGAAATCGACTGATGTTGTAGCTGTCTCCGGTAACAATACTAGCAAATGCATCCACCTTGTTGAGGCTGGTGTCAATGAAAACAGCTTCGGCATGGGTTGTTGACAGATAATTGGTGTCAATCAATTCCGGCTTCCATGGATGCTTTTCAGTACACGCGGTTAATATTTTAACTGTGTGTCCTGCCTGTAACAGTCCACGTGTCATGGCATCCATAGCACGGCACCCACCGTCTAGACTGGGAAGTGGAGGCTTGTGACAAAGTTGTAGGATGCGCATATCAAGAATTGAATGGCAAAATTAGTTGTCTTGTGCTTTTCTTGAACGCCTCAAGCTTGGAATCGACCAAGCGAATACATGGGCATCTCTCACTGCTCTGCGCGTCAGGTATATAGCTGCTGGAAGCAAAATAGCTGTGCTCATCCACATACCGACAGGGGGCGAAAGCTTGCCGGCTCGAATCATCTGTTCGCCTACAATGGAAAGAATGTAATACCCAAGAAATATAAGGATGGCCAGAACGGTTGGCATCCCCAGTCCACCTTTTCTTATGATGGCGCCTAAAGGAGCCCCAATGAAGAAAAGGAGGATGCAGCTAGTCGCTAAGAAAAACTTTCGATGCCATTCAATGGCATGCCGATCCTTGAGTTTGCTCTTCGTTTCGGCATCATCAATGGCATTGGCGATTCCTTGACGGGTGTTGCGGCAGAGACTTCTTGCGCCATCGAAAGCCATTCTCCGTTGGGTGGGACTCAATCGGTCCAAAATGGAGCCAGTTGCTACCACTGCGCCTGCCGTTGAGAGGGTGTCTCGCAGTAAGGTGTTCTGACGTTCACCGTAGAGGGCAACATCACGGTACCGATCAGCTCTAAGTGTTTCCAGGGAGTCCATGGCTGCTGTGAGTTGATAAATGGTCATCATTTCATGCGCCCTCTTGAACAAACCTTCATCCACTTTGCTAAAATCCAACGAAGTGAGATCGATTTCAAACGTTTGGCTACCAAATTCAGTGACAATGTGCGGATGCAGTCGCTCTTTTCTCCGTGCTGATTGTTCCAAGTCCTCTTCGTAGCTGATTCCATTGACCATGGTCAATACGAGTCGTTCTCCTACCTGGTCCATACGGCCAGACTCTGAGCGCATCACACGGCTTACACCGGTCGTTCCTTCCCTGTGATCATGAATGAGCACATCATGCAGAGTTCCGTCTTCATCCTTTTCGTCAACTCGAATAGCAAACCCTTCAATCCCGTTGTAGAAAACGCCTTCTTGCAGATTTAGTGCGGGGCGTTTTTTGGTTACCGAAAAGAGCAAAGCACGAAATTTCAAATTGGCGACGGGCCATGCGGCATTTGAAAACCAGAAGGCTCCCATGGAGACAATCAGCATGGTGGCAATAAGAGGTCGCAAAATGCGAGTCAACGACATGCCCGCAGACTTTAACGCCGTCAACTCGTTTTTCTCAGCCAAGGAGCCGAGCGCCATGATGGAGGCGACAAGAATTCCC
>JAPKAW010000356.1 GCA_028825055.1 Flavobacteriales bacterium
TCGCGCGGTTTCTTTGAACAGCCTGGACATCTGCCGGGTCGAGAGGTGCTTGCCGAAATAAGGTGGACCACTCGACATTTCGTCTTCAAGCGCTTTCATCGGTACGATCTCGATACCAAGGTCGATCCAATCTCGCATGTAGTCAGCCGCGTGTTTGATAAACAAATCAAATTGAACAAACGAGTATTTCCCAAACTGAACTTCTATGGAAACACGATCCTTTTCAAAATCAGCGGTGTTGGACGTACGGATTAATCTTTTCCCCGCAGCCTCCAAAACAGACTTTTGCTCATCAATCTCCAGAGAAAGAATCTGTTTATTTAGGTGGGCGTCGTCAGTCACGTAAAAGCTATTGGATTTTGCATTCAACCAGCCCCTTGAACCCAACTCCCGTTTGTATGCAGAATTCAGATCGCCGAGACTATACAATTGCTTGCCCATCATCGTCTTTTTACGCGAGATTTTCGTTTTACAGACACCGGCATCGACCGCTGCAATAGCATCCTGGATTTCATCCCAATAGGTTGGATGGTGGTACATCAACCATTCGAGACCATTGAGGTGAGAGTGCTTTGCTGCAAGTTTCATGCTGACCAATCAATTTTGGAGAATTATCGCCGTCAAGCCGTTCTCCTGCAAGGTAAATCAACTGCGAGATGAGGAACGGTTATAAAAATAGAAATTGGGCACCCCTTTACACTCCAACCCACTTCGCAAACTAAGGCTGGCGACCTTGGCGAAGTGAAGGTTATCTTGGACTAAGGAGCGCAAGGAGGCATCTGGTGAGGAAGGTTCCAAACTTTGGAGATGACCGACAAAATGGTTTCTGCGTTCATTGCGGGGGCCGTCCTGAAACAAAGGACCATGCTCCATCCAAGGTCTTTTTGGATATGCCGCACCCTATTCATATGCCAACGTTGCAAAGTTGTAGCGACTGCAACAATGGATTTTCCGATGACGAAGAATATCTAGCATGTTTCATTGAGTGCGTAATTTGTGGCACTACTGATCCCGAAAAACTCAGAAGGGACAAAATTCGCAAGGCTTTAGCGAGAAATGGTCGCTTGAGGGGCCGGATTAAAAACTCCAAACGCGAAGGCCAGACCTATAATGGAAAGTCTTTGTTGTCTTGGCACCCCGAAGAGAGTTGCGTGAGAAGCGTCGTCCTAAAGCTTGCAAGGTGTCACGCGGCGTACGAGTTGAATGAGCCTCAGTTAGAAGAGCCCGCACATATTGGCGCATTTCCCCTCCAAACACTGAGCACAGATCAACTCCGTGATTTCGAAACATCACCGGAATCTGGAGGTTGGCCGGAAGTCGGTAGCCGTGCGCTGCAAAGGGTCTCATCCGATGGAGCTGCCATAAACGTGGGGGGATGGTTGGAAGTTCAGGAAGGTCGTTACCGCTTCATGGCTGTTGGCGCAGGCAACATGATAGTGCGAGGCGTGTTAAGCGAATATCTAGGTTACGAAGTAATCTGGGAATAATGCTGGTCAATCAATACATTAAGTGGTGCGGGCGGTGGGATTCGAACCCACACGGGCATACGCCCAACAGATTTTAAGTCTGGTATGTC
>JAPKAW010000080.1 GCA_028825055.1 Flavobacteriales bacterium
ATTAGGAACCTTGATGCTGACATTGGTTTGGTTGAACTCTAGCAGTTCCATTTTATTATTGGGTTTTGAATTGAACGCAGCCGTGAGTCGTGCACAAATGGATGCAACGCAAGGCCATACGCCGTAAAGAGAAAAGTCACTCTCCCATTGAATACCCATCGAAAGTCACTCATTAAATAACGAATTACTATGAAGCATTTCACCCTCCTCTTTGCCCTGTTATTATTTGTTGGATCAGCATATAGCCAATCTTCGAGCCCATTATTGGGTCAATGGAAAACCATTGATGATGAGACGGGTCGCATTAAAAGTGTAGTAGAGATTACAGAACGTGACGGTAGTTTTTACGGACAAGTCATCGAGCTTTTTCGATTGCCAGAAGAGGATCAAAACCCGACTTGCACGGGGTGCAAGGATGACCGAAAGGATAAGCCTTCTTTGGGAATGGAGATTGTCCGGGATATGAAAATAGCGGACACGATGGAATGGGAAGAGGGTACGATTTGCGATCCGAAAACCGGAAAAATTTACGACTGTGAGATGTATCTGGAATCAGACAATCTCGACGAGTTGAAGGTCAGAGGCTACATTTACTTCTTGTACCGCACGCAAACGTGGTTGCGTGTGAAGGGCGAGTAAAGACGGCTGTTTGGGCCGAGAAAACTGAGCGTTGAAAGTGTCAAGGCCACCAGGAGATGCGCGCTTTGATTCCGTCTCTTAACTCTGGGAAACAACCCAGCATGTAGCACCCCACAAATGTCGTTCCTGAGGCCAAAGCCCCTTGGATTAGCGCACCAACGATTGGATAGGTGAAGGCATCAGCTTGCCAATGGAAGATCCATGCGCTGGCGATTGCGATGATGGAAATGAGGGGTAGCTTCAAGGAAAAGGGATGGATTCGATATTTCCTCCAGACGATCAGAAGCCTCCATGCGTTGTTCCACAAGGCGGTTCCAAGTGTGGCGACAGCGGCCCCTTCTAATCCCCAGCCCAGCGTGACAATGAAAAAATAATTGGTAGCAACAGTCACCAAGACGAGACCTAGATTCAAGGGCAAGATGATGCGGTACCATTGGCTAAATCCCAAAACCTTATTGTTGACGACATTGAAACTGATGATTAAACGCTGAAATCCGATACAGAGAAAGACAAATTCGAGACCCCGATAGCCAGGGGGGAGAAGAAGTTGGAACGGTTCGATGCCCGCCCATATTCCGGCCATTATTGCGGCTGCCAAAAGAAAGTTGACCCGAGCACTCCGTCGGTTTAGGTCATTGATTTCGGATGTTTTTCTTTGAGCGACTAAGGAGGCGGAGAGTCCCCCTAAGATTCCCTGCGTTGCCCGCGTTGGCATGCCCACGACGCTGCCAAGAAAGAACCCTATCGCATAGATCGGCACTTGAGCCAGTCCGATGTACATGCCGATCATAACATAGTCCAGGTGAGTAGCAATAACAGCGGCTCCACCAGCGAACAAACTGAACATGCTAAAATCCAAGATGTTTTTAAATTCATCCCATCGCCACTTTTTTCCAATTCGCTGAGGGAGTTGGATTGCCTGGATGGTGAGCAGAAGGGCACTCACAGCCCATGAGCCGATATAGTAACTGAGGAAAGCGTCAAATTCGATTTGTCCGAAATACAATAGGAGGCCTAAAACGAGATAGCTCCCTTTTTGCCACACCTCATCGACCCAAGAAATGACGGCTGTTTTGAGTTGTTGATTGACCAACGCCCGAACCAAATGCAGCAGCACCATAAAGCTCGTAATCAAAAGGAATCCGGCGATGTGATCGGTGAGTGCGGAGCCTTTTTCGGCGTCGAATAAAGGAAGAATGTCTCGCCCATTGAGTGCGAACAGCAGCAGGACCAAAAGAAGTCCTGCAGCGGGCAGAATCAGTAACGTACGGAGGATGTCGGGCCGCTCCTTTTCATCGTATCGGGCCAAAAACCGCATGATGCCTCCCGGGGCTCCGACTACAGCGAGTGAGCTCAAGATGATTCCCCAAGATGTAATAATTCGTATCAACCCCCACTCTGCCTCGGCTCCTTCAAAAGCCCTTGGTAAGACGACCATGGTATTCACCGCACCAAGAACAAGCCCTGTGCCAATGGCCAAAGAGGCCCAACTCGATTGTTTAGCGACTACTCCCATGGCTTGGATTACGTTTTTGTGTCCATTCGACGCGTCAGAAATTGAATTGTGGCAGTGGATCGAGTACCGTGCAGTATGAGCAATACGCGGCTTCGGGTTTGTGTTCTACGCTTGGCGTTTCGTCGTGCAGGGTGTCCAAGGATTGGCTGATCCACTGGAGCAATTCTTTTGCCTGACGCGTGTCCACACCGCTTTGTTTGTCAATCTTCAATTCGAGCAATCCTGCGCGAGCATTTTTACCAGAACGAACGCCTGCTCGCACATACAAAAGGGGCTGTCCTTCCGTTTCTTTTTTGTTTCCATTGACGTCCAAGGTCTCTAGAGCCATGGCGGCATAAACCAACAATTGCAATGCTTTAGAGGCCTTGCCTGACGTCACCTTCTCATCCCAATCGGAGGGCAAAGACAATTCAGAGGACGTCACCTTACCTGTTTTGTAATCGGTGATGATGACCTCGTTGCCATCGCGTTCAATCCGGTCTGCCATGCCGTTCAATCGGATGGGGTCGATTCGTCCTCCCGTTATGAAGGTGTGAGACAAATTCAGTTCGAGATGCCGAATCACGCGTTGGCTATCGGGATGCAACTCTGACATTTCTGAAGTCAGAATCTTTTTGAGCGTTGCTTCCGCCATGGTGACCTGCAAATAGTTTTCTCCTTGGCGCACCATGTCAGAATTGAAGTGCTTCTCGATTGCAATTGGGAGCAAGCGTTGGACATCCTTTTTCAAGGACTTCAAGTGTTCTTGTTGAAGAGGTTTGTGTAGGAATGATTTCAAGCCATCTTCAAGGACTTGGTGCACAACAGATCCGAAGGTGCTCGATGCCATTTCCTCTTGGACTTCCGAAGGTTCGCTTAGGCGGAGGAGGTACTGGTAGAAAAAATTACGCTTGCAGTTGATCAAGGTGTTCAACGCAGAAGGACTGATTCCTTTTTGCGCCCATGCCTCCAACCGTGTGCTTGCTTGTGGGGTCCATTGCAACGCTGGAATGGCAGGCCGCGGACCGGGCAAGGGGGCTTGCAGTGTTGAGACGTCAACGGGAAGAAGGTCTTTGCCATTGGGACGAAAAGCTTGCTCCAATTGCAAGAGATATCGGCTTTTTTCTGAAGCCTCATCTTGCGCTCGGTAAAGGAAGAACACTTCATTGGCTTGGTTGAGCAAGCGGTAGGTGTAATAAGCGAAGATGGCTTCCCGTTCATGCCGCCCCGGCAACCCCCAAATGGCCCGCAGATCAAATGGAAGAAAGCTATCTGAAATGGCTGATTTCGGCAATACACCTTCGTTGCAATCAAGAACAATGACGCGTTCAAAATCCAAAGCTCGGGTTTCAATCAATCCCATAATTTGCAAGCCATCTTCAGGCTCTCCAAGGAGGTCAATGCGTTCAGTCGAGAGGCTTTGCAGGGCCATGCTCCACACTTCTTCGCAACTGGAAAGAAGCCCGTGTTGTTCTTGAAATCGTCTGACAACGGAAAAGGCTTGCATCACCCGTTCCCAGCTCGCCATAATCCAAGGGTCTAACTCGGAATTGGCGTCGTTGAGCGTCAACATGTTTCCAATGCTTCCGGCCCAACGTTCCAAACCAATGGAAGCTTCCAAGGGGTCAGCGGCCTTGTTGGTGAGCAGGTTTTTGACAAAATCAACAAGGGTGCCATTTGAATGCTCTTCCAATTGACTGGCGCTAAGCCAGGCCAAGTGCTTTTTGGCGAGTTGATTCATGACCCGCGAACCGTCTTGGATGAGTTTGGTTCTGCCACATGCTGCCAGCGCGACAGGGTCGCTAATGATAGAACGCAAATCGCCATGATTCAATTGCTGACCACTGCGTAAAACCAAAGGTTTTACGGCCTCTAAAAATCCGCTTGCGGGGGTTTCTCCCCAACTCAGGCCCATGGTTACATTGTATCCCTTGTTGTTCAATTCGGGAAGACTCTGAAGCACCAGTGGGAGCGAACTACCA
Source organism: Flavobacteriales bacterium (assembly GCA_028825055.1). GTDB lineage: Bacteria > Bacteroidota > Bacteroidia > Flavobacteriales_D > Sanyastnellaceae > UA16. Next base: position 4,117 of record JAPKAW010000080.1, read on the forward strand.
TCTGGAAGAACAACAGCGGTGCGACCATCCCGTTGATCTACCGGGATGTTCGAGACAATTTCCCGAACGGCTTGAGCTTGATATACAGAACTGCTGCAACCGATGACATGGATGGATGGAGGAGTGGCTTCTAGTCGCCGAGGCAAATCGCCAATAGCTTGTGAAGAGGCCTGATTTCGGATAAACAACCCCGCTTCCATCATTGGCTGAGTGACATAGCTTGCGTCAGCATCCCAAAGCCATGTGAGGCAGTTTTTTTGTTCATAGCGATGAAGAAAAGCCCTTTCAGCAGGAGTGAGAACACTCAAGCCCGCAACAAAGACGTGGCTGTATGATTCCAGACTCTTGGACTCCGATGCAACGCGAGCGATTCGTCCACCATACCCCCATTGCTTGGCAGCAAGCTTTTTTTGAAAGGCCTCATAAAGCGGTCCGAGTTGCATGAAGCGCCGCAGAAACTGTCGTTGTCCAGATTTTAAATCAGCCTCAGATTGAAAACTCCAATCTTCAATGCCCTCGATGTCACAGAGGTTCTTAAAAACAGACGAAGCATCTAGTAAATACTGATCAATTTCATTGAAATCACGCAATGCAATGCGACCCCAATGTCCGAAAGCCGTGAATCCAATCGATTCTTTGTCGATCGAGTGATCGAGTGACTTGAGTTCAGTCCATGTCAGATACAACTCGGCCAACCCTTCCAACGGGTCCATGGGAGTTAACCCCGCATGTTCTTGCAAAACGGTTCCCAAAGTGCATGCTTTTGGCAGCCATCCAGCCCCTTCCATTTTTGAGGCGAGGCGGCGATGAAATTTTCCCGTAGCTCTTTGGCTGGGTAAAATTACCAAGCAAGATGCCGGGTCGGGTTGTTTCAGTAAAGAATCAACCACCTGGTCTAAAAAAGAGAAATGGGATTTTTTGGATTCCAATAGAGCGGTGTTAGCGCTACAATTTAAATCCGTTGCGGAGGAAAGCAATGAATTCTTTGCGTCCATCCCGGTGTTGCAACGCTCGTTTAATTTCGGAAACGAGATTTGGAGCGCTGGAGCTTCCCACTGTCGTTGTTTTGGGCAATTGAAGAACGTCTTTTGGCTTCAATTCTGCCGTGGAAATGGACTCGTTTTTCAAGATTCCGGCGAGTTCATCGGCAGCAGAAAAGCGCTCTTTTGCTTCTTGATGGTATCCCTGCTGTTCTTCCAACAAGCCGAGGTTGTTGAGGCTGATCGCGTCCTCGGGGTCCAATGCAATCGCTGCGGTGTAATCGGCGATGGCTCCGGGTACATCTTTTAACGCCTGCTTCATCCAACCCCGCGCTGCAAATCGGTATCCGTAATCAGGTTGCAAGTTGACCGCTTCGGTTAATTCGAAGAGCGCCTCATGTTTCTGACCCATGTGAAACAAGGCAATGGCGCGATCGTGTTTGAAGTCGGGATTTTGATTCCAGCCCACATTCACATCGAGGGCCTTGTTAAAATCCATCAGGGCATGATCCCATTGCCCTTGTGCGGCTGCTTCTCTGGCCGATAGAACGTGGGGGTGTCCTTTTTCAGGAACGGGTGGGATTGTATTGGACATGGAATAGAAAAAACAGTTGTTCAAAAATACAACCCCGTTTGCAAGCGTTTGTTTCTACAGTAGGTCCGAAATTGCTCCCTGAACGCATGTCTCTAGAATTCCCCCTTTATCGCGCTTTGAATGGATCGGATACTTTGTATCGAATCGATGGGCTAAGGCATTTTGTCGAGTGGCAGCCTTTAGGGAAGAGCCGTTGGTTGGTTCATGAGCACGTAGCCGAAATATATCCATCTCAGGTATTGGTTCAGTCTTTGATCCAAGCGGAGGATGCACAAGTGAAGCTATCTCGTGAAGAATGGAATTCTCGACGATTGAAACGGGAAGAGCCTGAGCAAGAACACACTGTTGGAACGATTGCGAAGACAGCCGCAGACCCTGCAATCCAAGAGGGAATTGACCTCGCATCGTGGACGACATTTGGCATTTCAGCACATGCGGCGCATTGGATTTCGGCGCGTTCTGACGATGATGTTCGCTTTGCGTTGTCCTGGAGACAAGAGCGGAATTCTGCCCTGCTAGTTATGGGGGGAGGGTCCAATATGCTCATGCATGCTGACTGGGAAGGACTGGCTTTGCACGTGGGTATTCGCGGAGTTCGCGTTCTCAAGGATGAAGATGGCCGCATTGAGGTGGTGGTCGGTGCCGGAGAAAACTGGCATGACTGGGTGATGTACGCGATGAAAAATGGGTGGCATGGATTGGAAAATTTGGCGCTCATTCCCGGGCAAGTGGGGGCGTCTCCGATGCAAAACATAGGGGCTTATGGCGTTGAATTGAAAGACCGCTTTCTTTGGCTGGAGGCCATCCATGTGCAAACAGGATCCTTGAAACGCTTCGATGCAACGGCGTGTGAATTTGGTTACCGCGAGAGCATTTTCAAATCATCTGAAAAGGGGCAATGGATTATTGTTCGGGTAGCATTTTCGTTGGAAGAAAACGCCCCATTGCAAACCGGATACGGGGCGATTCAACAGGAACTCAAGGCCTTGCCTGAGCAATCGTGGACGCACTCGGATGTGGCGAAAGCTGTGATGCACATACGCTCAACCAAGCTGCCTGATCCAAAAGAGTTGGGCAATGCGGGAAGTTTCTTTAAGAATCCTGTGCTCAGCTCGGATGAATTTAAGCCGTTGCAAACGGCCCATCCACAAGTGGCTCATTATCCGCAGTCGGATGGAAGTTTTAAAGTTGCCGCTGGGTGGCTCATAGAGCAAGCAGGTTGGAAGGGAAAACACAGAGGAACCCATGGGGTGCATGTCAATCAAGCGTTAGTTTTAGTGCATTATGGGGGGGCGACGGGAGCCGATATTTGGCAGTTGGCCGAAGACATCATGCACGATGTTCGTTTGAAATATGGGGTTCAATTGGAGCCTGAAGTCAATCAGATTGGCCGACACTAGATGGCGTTTAAATGAATGCAGGCCCTGTCACCCACCTTTCCATTCTGGGGAAATGGAATGGAGGCAACAGAGCCCACACTGGTTTTTCTGATCCGCTTAACTATCAGAAAATGGGACAAGGCATGTAACGAGGCAATTGCGGCTTGTTGCGCCGCGTCGTTTGCCACGTGGCACTGAGTACGATTTCGTGACTTCCTCCTGTTGTTGCCAATCCTAGGCGACTAAGGGTCATGTCATAGCTGTAACCAATCTTCCAATTGTCTGCGCCATACCCAAGGATGAGGCTGACAGCGTCAACATCGGTGCCCCCTTCAATGGTGTGTCCGAATGGAAGTCCTTGGTACCAAAGTCCGATACTCAATGGCTGAGTATCATAGTAGATTCCGAGATCCATTTGATTGAATTGATCTTGCGCCATGTAGTTGAAAGCAACGACCATATCTCCATAATTCTTATTGCGAATGGGATCAACAAGGGCCATGCGGAATCCTCCGTGTACAGAAACACGGACATCCATCGGGTCGATGAAGACGGGGTTCAAACTTTCATCGGGTGTGTTTAGGTGATCAAACGAGCACCCTAACCAGGTCTTCTTTCCGAGAAGGAGTATTCCAGTGCCGAAATCAAAGTAATTCTGAGCCA
>JAPKAW010000357.1 GCA_028825055.1 Flavobacteriales bacterium
TGCAGTAATTGACGTCGTGCAGCCTGTCGTACAAGACGTCTCTCGACGATTTGGCGGTAGGAGAGTAGGCGTCATCGGGACACGCGCAACCATCGAATCGGAAGGATACCAGCGCCAGCTTTCAAAAAGTGGTTGTGATGTCATTGCACTGGCAACCCCATTGCTAGCCTCCGCGATCGAAGAGGGTTTTCATGAAGGTCTGGTTTCGGAAGCGCTGTTGCAAGCATACTTGGGTCAAGGCACGTTTGATGCTGTGAATGCGCTGATTTTGGGGTGCACGCATTACCCTTTGGTTGCGGATCAAATTGCGGCGCTTCTCCCTGCGTCAGTAGAGATCATCAACAGTGCTGAACTGGTCGCCGATGCTGTCGCGCAGGTTGTTGACCTCGAGTCAAACCGCACGGACACTCTTGATCCAACCGCAACAATGCCCTTGCGTCAATTCTTGGTGTCTGATTTAACGGTGTCTTTTGCTCAAAGTGCGCAACGATTCTTTGGCGAAGAGGTGCAGCTGGAAGAAAGCGGCCTTTGGGAATTCTAAGGGAGGAGATTATTTAAACCACTCGGCATAGGTCACATAGCGGTCTGCTGTGGCTTTCAATGAATCGGCAAGTTCTGTTTTTACAGCACCGCGATGTTTTGCAGGAACTCCGGCCCACATGGCTCCTGCGGGTACAATGGTGTCTTCCAAAACTACAGCGCCAGCAGCAATAACGGCTCCAGCGCCGATGACCGCGCCGTCCATGACGATTGCTCCCATTCCGATCAGTACGTTCTCTCCAATGGTCGCTCCGTGCACAATGGCACGGTGACCAATGGAGGCCCCATCACCAATGGTAGTCTGGCTTTTTTCGAAGGTGCCATGAATGACAGCGCCGTCTTGAATGTTGACCCGGTTTCCGATTGAGATCCGTGCAACATCGCCACGAACAATGGCTTGAAACCAAATGGAGCAGGAGTGCCCCATCATGATGTTGCCTACGAGCGTCGCGTTTGGAGCGATCCAACAAGAGGAGTCGAACGACGGAGAATGACCTTGGCAATCGAGAATCAAAGGCTGGGGCATGATGAAGGGGTTTATTCAGTCGTTTGGTACTGGGGCCATTGTGGATTGAATGCCCGGTCGAGCCATTCGGCTTGGTCAAAGATGCGGAATCGAGTGGCGAGCACCATGTGGTTTTCTGATATTTTCAAAGATTCCGTGCTTCTCTGGTGCTGCCACGCCTCGATCAGGCAAGCCGTTTCCGCAACATGTTGAATGGATTCGAATCCGCGTCGAGACACACCATGTTGTTGGGACCATACCTGAAGTTGGTGTTTAACTCCGGGCTCCCAATCCAACCCTAAAGATGAAGACGACGTGAGTTCTGCCTTTCTCGCTCGAACCCAAGTGATGGCACGGATGGCATCCTTTCCCGAAAGGGAGGATACGTCAGAAAGTTCAGCAGGACCTCGATCCAATTGTGTTTCAATGTGGATAGAGAAGCGGTCCATGAGTGGCCCCGTCATACGGCTCAGATACTTTCTGACGGTCCCGGGAGTGCAACGGCAC
>JAPKAW010000081.1 GCA_028825055.1 Flavobacteriales bacterium
GCGGTTCGGCATGGGTTCTGCCAAACATACGGATCTCATTTTGCTGCCAAGGCAAGGTTTTGATCCATTGTTCAGCACGTTCATTTTGAAGCAAACCAGGGAATAGAAGGCAGCGACACTTCCCGTCTTCCAATATGATTTCGGGGGTCATACGTTCGAAATAAGCAATGCGATGTATGAGAAGTAGATCCCAACCAAAACAACGCCTTTCCAGCGATGAACAAGACGTCGATGCAGCATCAAAGGAAATACGAGTGCCGCGATGGCAAGCATCCACCAAAAATCCTGTGAAATTGCGAGGGAATCAACGGGCAGATCGATGATGCTTGAAGACACGCCAATGGCCAGAAAGATGTTGAAGATATTCGACCCGATCAGGTTTCCAAGAACGAGGTCGGATTCTCGTTTCAACGCTGCAGCTACTGACGCTACCAGTTCAGGAACGCTGGTGCCAAAGGCGACAACGGTCAGACCTATGATATGATCGCTGACACCTGCTTGGAGAGCTAGCTCGCGCGCACCTTCGATGAACCACTCGGAGCCGTAATAGAGGCCTATTGAGGAAACGATGATTCCGCCGAAAAGCCAAATGAGGGGCTTGTCCAATGGGGCTTCAATGCCCATTTCCTCTTCCATTAACTTGTCTTCGTTTTGATTTTGACGGGTTCTGTAATACAGCATGATGAGCATGGCTACCGTTCCCGTGCAGAGAATGCCACCCTCCCAATTGTCCAATTGTCCATCCCAAGCGAACCCCGCAAACAAAAGGCTAGCGACCATCAAGACCGGCCAGTCAGCCCTTATGATGGAGCGGGTTACAACAATCGGATGGACCAGTGCCGCGACGCCTAAAATCAAGGCCAGGTTGGCGATGTTCGATCCGATGACATTCCCGATGGCAATCCCGGGGTTGCCCTCCAATGCCGCACGAACAGAGGCAATGACTTCCGGAGCGGATGTACCGATGGATACAATGGTCAATCCCACAATCACAGGAGGGATGGAGGCCCGGATCGCTAAACTAGAAGCGCATCGTACGAGCCAGTCTCCGCTCAATACAAGCACGGTGAGCCCCAAAATGAGGAGGAATAAATTCATTCGGAATCGGGCTCTGCCTGAGGAGTTGTGGACGCTTCAGCTGGCTGCGTCGTATTGCTGCTCTTAGGCGACTCTTTCTGAGGCTTTTTGCTCATGGGGTTGGCCGCATCGCGGACCTTGCTGACTTCATTTCGAACGCCTTCAGTTCCGCTCAAGATTTCGCGTTGAATTTCGTCAGTCGCTTGCCGAAACTGCCGCACGGTCGAGCCCATGGTCCGGGCCATGGAGGGAATGCCTTTGGCGCCAAACAACAGCAGGTAAATCAAAAAGATAAAAGCAATTTCTGTCGCCCCCATGGTACAAATTTAGGTCAGGGATGCCAAGAATCTGTTGGTAGAATTCAAGCTTCAAGAAGGAGGGGGCACTTCTTGGAATCATGGTATGATGTCGAGGTGAAGTGGATTGCCCTAATTTTGCGCATGCAAAGAATGTATACTTCAAAGAACCTGAGCCGAGGTGTGAAAATGGCACTGTTGACCGTTTTGTGTTACCCGTTACTCGTGTTGGGCCAAGAGCCCCTCGACGTAGTGACTCCGGATGGATATTTTCAGCAAACGGTCGATCATGTCATAGATGTGCAACTCGAGGATGAACGGCATGAATTGCATGGAGATATCACCACGTCTTACGTAAATAACAGTCCCGATACCTTGAGCTTTCTGTGGATTCACTTGTGGCCCAACGCCTACGAAAGTGGGGAGTCGGCACTGGCCAAACAAGAATTTCGAAATGGCAATCTATTCATGTTTTGGGCCATGCAGCGGGATTTGGGCGGCATTGATTCGTTGGCCTTTCAAATCAATGGCAACGACGCATCATGGGGTTTTCACCCAGAGCATCGGGACATCGCTAAACTCGAGCTGCTCGAACCTTTGCTTCCGGGGAATGCAGTGCAGTACACAACGCCTTTTCGTGTGCGCATTCCTTCTGGAAGAATTAGCCGACTAGGCCACATCGGAGAGTCTTATCAGATGACGCAATGGTATCCCAAGCCAGCGGTATATGATCGGGACGGCTGGCATGAGATGCCGTACCTCAATCAAGGAGAGTTTTACTCGGAATATGGTTCGTTCGATGTGTCCATCACGTTGCCTTCGAATTATGTCGTTGGAGCAACAGGCGATCTCAATCCCGATCAAGCGAACAATGCAGCCGAATTGACCTTCTTGGACTCATTGGTGTTGCAGACTGAACGGAGTTTGAATGAAGCGTTTTTTGAATCGGATTCACTGGCCGATAAAAAAGATGAATTCCCACTTTCGTCCACGCGCTTGAAGACGTTGCGATTCCAGCAACAGAACGTGCATGATTTTGCTTGGTTCGCTGACAAGCGTTGGATGGTGTTGAAAGGGTCGGTTGAGTTGCCCAATAGTAAGCGCCAAGTCACCACGTGGGCCATGTTTACCCCAAATCAGGCCGAGTATTGGAAGGAGTCGCTAGAATACATTGCAGATGGAACCTACGCTTACTCCAAATGGAATGGTGATTATCCGTACAACCATGTTACAGCAGTGGATGGAACAATCAGTGCTGGAGGAGGGATGGAGTATCCCAATGTGACGGTCATAAGCCGGGTGGGAAGTGACTTGAACTTGGAAACGGTCATTGTTCATGAAGTCGGTCACAATTGGTTTTACGGAATCCTCGGTTCCAACGAGCGCACCCATGCGTGGATGGATGAAGGCATTAATTCTTTCAATGAGACCCGCTATTTCGTGGAGAAATACGGTGAAGATTTAGGGTTGGGCGGGTTGAAGAGCGAAATGACGCCGCTCATGCAGAAATTGGATCTCAACCGCTATTCGTATCAAAGCCAGGATCAATTGTCCTATTTGCTCAGTGCGCGCATGCTAGGAGACCAGCCGATGCAATGTCATTCGGATGACTTCACTTATATCAACTACGGTACAATCGTCTACAAGAAATCCGCAGCGGCCTTTGAGTATCTGCGTCAAGCCATCGGAACCGAAGTCTTTGATGCTGGCATGCAAGCCTATTTCGAAGCGTGGAAGTTCAAACATCCCGGTCCACAGGATTTACGGTATGAATTGGAACGCGCTGCCGATACCGACCTCTCGTGGTTTTTTGAGGATGTGATCCAAACGACAGGGGTTACCGATTATGCCTTGACACGACTGCGCAGTATAAACGATGCAACAGCATCGCAGTGGCAGGCGACGGTAACGAATCGAGGCGACGTCCCGGGACCGTTTTCGCTGTCGGGTCAATTAGATGATACCACCTGGGTGGATTTGGGATGGTTTGACGGCGTATCGCACGGTCAGGCAAGGACTATGGCAATCCCGGCGTCAGACGACCAGGGAAGGTCGTTCAAGCAGATTCGTTTGGATGCGTCCGAGTCCATGTTGGAATACGATCGGCACAACAACAGCATGCGAACGCGGGGCCTTCTGCGCAAGGTGGAACCGCTGTCCATCCGCATGCTCACAAGACTGGATCGATCCGATCGGACTCAAGTCAATTGGTTGCCTGCCGTTGGATGGAATGCTCATGACGACGCGACCCTTGGTATTGCCTTGCACAATACGGTCTTACCGATGCGCGATTTTGAATGGATGGTGATGCCGATGTGGAGCACCAATCGGAACAAGCCGGTGGGCATCGCCCGCGTGGCATATCACTTGAACCAGTGGCGACTAGAGGGTCATTTGCGCCATTTCGGTGATGTGGGTTTGGAGGGGCACCATACGCGGGAGTACACCCGTTCGAATCTGCGGCTTACCGGGAACTTCAATCGCCATCCGTCACGTCCATTGTCCTCAAAATTGAACATCGATTGGATCGATGTGAGGTCATCGTTTACCTATGATCCTGATGCGCTTGATCCACAATTTGCTCCTGAAAGCATGGAATTACATCAAGCCATGCGCTTAAATTATCGTGTGAAGCAACAAAAGCCTCGTGTGAAGCAGGTTTGGCAATTGCGCGCGTCAGCGGTCGGTTCAGCCAAACAAATGCCCAACGATGAGTGGCTTGGGATTTACCAATCTCCAGGACTTTTTCCTCAAAAAGACGACGTGTCCGTGACGATAGAAGGGCTTTGGAAGCGAAAACAAGTGGTACGGGAAAACGGTCGTAGTTGGAACTTCCGATTATACGCGGGGGCTGTTCTCGGCGATGAGGAGGTGTATACCTTGGCCAACATGGGCGTGACCGGATCATTGGATCCACTCAAGGACCATTTGTTTTTCAATCGAGCAGAAGCGTCGCGATTCAACCACGTGTCCCATGAGCAAGGGGGGTTGACTCATTGGTGGAATGACGATTTGAATCAGAATTACAGCTCCATGGCATCGGTCAAGGTCTCTAGAGATCTGTTTGCCGGAGTGAGCGCATATGGCGGCATGTTGCTTCTGAATGATTACCGAGTCTTCTCAACAGGAATTGAATGGGACCTCAACGTACTCAAGATTCAAGTTCCATTGTTTGCATACACGAACTTGACGAGCAGTTCCAATCAGTTCACGCTTAAGGACTGGCCTATTACGTTGGTGTTTAGCTTGGAAAGATTGAGTCCCTATCGATTGCTTCGAAATGGGAATGTCGGCATCGGGAGTTAAGCGCATTGAATTGGACGCAAAAAAGGCCACCCGCGAGGGTGGCCTTTTTCAATATGAGTTAATCTGATGTTAAGATTTCAGCTTCTTACTGAAGTCCAAGACGCTCGGAGTTGCGATGAATATCGAACTGTAGGTTCCGACTACAACACCAATCATCAAGGCGAATACAAAGCCTCGGATGTTGTCACCGCCCAACACGAAGATGGTGAGCAATACAACGAACGTTGAAAGAGACGTGTTGATGGTTCGGCTCAACGTGCTGTTCAATGCGTCGTTCATCAACTCTGAATCTTCACGCTTATCGCCATAGAGACCAACGTATTCACGGATACGGTCAAACACAACCACAGTATCGTTGATGGAATAACCAATGACCGTCAGAATCGCTGCAATGAACGCCTGGTCAATCTCCATAGTGAATGGAAGAATGCCTTGGAAAAGACTAAAGACACTCAAAACGATCACCACATCATGTACCATCGCGATCAAGGCACCCAATCCATACTGCCACTTTCGGAAACGGAAGAAGATGTAAAAGAAGATGATGAGCAATGAAAAGACCGTGGCCTTTTTTGCGCCTGCTCGGAAATCATCGGATATGGTTGGCTGAACCTTATTGTATTGGTCAAGGATGTAGTCCGTTCCTGTTGAAGCCAAACCAGCGGCCAAAGCGCTTTGAATCAACTCGTCCTGATTGGGATCAGGATTGTTGATCATGTAATTGGTTTTGATACGCAACTTGGCATCACTGTCCTTGGTTTGAACGATTGGATTTCCAACCGTTCCATCTTCTGTGAAGGCAACAGCAAGAGCTTCGCGAACTCCTTGCACATCGACGGCTTCTTCGAAGGTCACATCAAAAGTGGTTCCACCTGAAAACTCAACGCCGTACTCAAGTCCTTTCGTAACCAAACTTCCCAATCCAGCAACAACAACAATGCCGCTGAGGATGTAAAATTTCTTTCGGTTGCCTATGAAGTTCGCATTGATGGATGTGAACCAATTTTTCGTCGTCTCCGTGTAGAAGCTAATCGGCTTCTTGTTTTCCAATCGACTAAAGATGATCAGTCGTGTCAAAACAATCGCTGAGAACAGAGAAGTGAAGATACCAATGATCAACGTTGTCGCAAATCCTCGGATGGCTCCGCTACCAAAACTATACAGAACGATTGCCGTCAATAAAGTCGTCAAGTTGGCATCGATAATGGCGCTGTATGCTTTTGAATAACCATCCTTCACTGCCATGAGCATGCCTTTGCCGTTCCGCATTTCTTCACGAATCCGTTCGTAAATCAAAACGTTTGCATCAACCGCCATACCGATGGTCAAAACAATACCGGCGATTCCAGGAAGGGTAAGTGCTGCACCCAAAGAAGCCAAAGCTCCAATGAGGAAGAACAAGTTTGCAATCAAAGCCAAATCTGATATTAAGCCAGCTCCCTTGTAGTAGAAAATCATGTACAAGAGGATGACCATCAAGGCTATCAAGAAAGAACTCAAGCCCGCTTTGATATTTTCTTCACCCAACTGAGGTCCAACACTAACTTCGTCCACGATGCGTGCTGGAGCAGGCAGAGATCCTGCTTTCAATAAACCAGCGAGATCGTTGGCTTCGAGCATCTTTTGTTCAATCGATTGGTCGGAACCAAAGCTGATCTGAGAACGGCCGCTAGTGATGGCGGACTGTACGCTAGGTGCGCTAAAGACCATCCCATCCAAAACGACTGCAACAGCACGTTGGTTATCACTTGCACAAGCTTCGGTGATTCGTCCCCAAACGCCAGCGCCTTCCGTATCCATGGTCATACTGACCACGACATCTCCAATTTCATCATATGAAACCCGAGCGTCAACAATGCTTTTTCCCGAAAGCTTCGCTTTTCCTTTTCCGCTCTCGTCATTGATCGCATACAAGGCAGCGACATTTTGACTTGGCTTGGCCTCCCACATCAAACGAAGGTCTGATTGCAATGCGCGTCTCGCTTCCGGCATGGAGAGTAAATCGTTGACCCGATTGGTGTCAGCGATGGCAGCGTATCCAACGACTGCAGAACGACGCTGTAATTCAGGTTGGAAGAAGCTGAACAAAGGGTTTTTCGAACGCTGTTGTTCAATGGAAAGCGCGCTATCTGCTGGGGCATCAATAGCGAATAATTCGGGGCTCAATGCTCGACCCAACGCGTTGTTGGCTGCGCTGATGCGTTGAAAAATTTCGTCATTGAAGTAGGTTTCCCAAAATTCAAGATTGGCTGTACTCTTCAATTGTTTTCGCGCCCTGTCGCGGTCATCAATACCGGGTAATTCAACCAAGATGCGGCCACCATTGACTTGCTGTACGTTTGGTTGTGCCACCCCCAATTGATCAATCCGCTTGCGGATAATGCTTTCCGTATTGGTAATCGCTGTTTCAGATTCCAATTGAAGGATCACAAAGATTTCCTCATCGGTTGCCTGCGCTGGGAACAAGTCCTTGCTTTCTAAGTTGTGGAAAATGCGCCACAAATCAATAGGGTTATCTGAAGCGGCATTTTTTTGTGTCCATGACCGCTTGAAAAGCTCCACGAAGGGAAGGCCTTGTGTGGTTTTCTGAGCTTCTTTCGCTTCTTTTAAAGCTGCGCGAAATGTGGCGTTGCTCGAATAATCGCTCAAAGCGATGATCAAATCCGGGATACTGACCTCTAAGGTTACAGACATTCCACCTTGTAGGTCCAATCCCAGGTTCAATTCCTGTTCAATGACTTCACGGTAAGTGTGTCCGAAAACCGGATAAATCTCGGCTTGAGCACTGTCACGAAGAAATTCACGCGCAGCCTGAGCCGCAGCAATACTCATTTCATCTTCAGTGATTTCGCCAGTTCGGTTTAATGAGTCGGCGATGTAGGCTCCATAGGTGTCTGCCTTCTTTTCATAATTGTTGGCTACCCAATTGAAACTCAATGTATAGAGAGTTGCAAGGGACAGTA
>JAPKAW010000082.1 GCA_028825055.1 Flavobacteriales bacterium
GAATCGTTGTCGTAATCAAACCATGCGCAGCCCCACGTCATTCCCGAGTCGTCGACACCTGAAGCTTCTCCGATGGCGGTAAATGTGCCATCCCCATCGTTGATGAATAGCTCACTTGGATAGAGGTCGGTGATGTACAAATCCATCCAGCCGTCGTGATTGATGTCCGCGGCATCGACTCCCATGCAATTCCCTTGATAATCCAACCCCACCTCAGCAGCGGCTTCTGTAAACGTGCCATCTCCATCGTTGCGATAGTAGCGATTCACTTGATTGCCGTCATGGGTTAAATACAAATCAACATCGCCGTCATTGTCAGCATCAAAAAAAAGACTTCCCATCCCAATCCCCACATCCACTGTGCCAGAGGGGAAGGTTGTATTCTGAAATCCGGTTCCATTCAGGTTACGCCACATAACGCTGTGACTGTTAATATTAACAACGTACAGGTCCAACCAGCCATCTTGATCGTAATCCGCAGCGTGCAGGCTTCTGCAGGGGCCTAAGTTTCCAATGCCCAAGGCTACGGTCATGTCCGAAAATGTCCCGTCGCCATTGTTTTGATAGAATCGATTGGACTGGAGGTAGTTGCCGTTGACCAGATCGAGATAGCCGTCGTTGTTAAAATCTCCCCAAATGGAAGCTTGGGTATTGCCTGAATCGTCAACCCCTGCAGCAACAGCCACCTCTTGGAATTCCATGTTGCCGAGATTCCGAAACAGCTTATTCGCTGAGTTTTTGGTTCCAACATAGATGTCTTGGAAGCCATCGCGATCATAATCACCTATTGCAGCGGCATGGTGCAGACCCTCAAGGTCAATACCTGCAGCTTGTGAAATGTCTTGAAACAGCGACTCTTGCGACCATGCAGTGCAAGGTACCAGGCTGAATACTATGCTGAATAAGCCGAGCTGGTAAATGGCTGTGGAGAAGGATAAAAAGCGCATGGATTTCGAGACCCTGAAGTTAAGTGATTTGCGGGGTTGCAACACTTTAGAAAGGGGGTAATCCTCTGAGACGATGATCTGAATTCCTGTATTTATTGAAGTCATACACTAAGCGTCAATCATAAAATAATGAGGTTCATCTATATAAAAAATCAATTAAAAGAAATAAATATGTAATATAGCGACGCATTTCGTGGGTAAAGTTTGCAGGCTCTTTCCACATTTAAATGCGACTAGATTGTTAAGGTGAAAGGACGCAGGGGTGCGTCCTTTCTATTTTTAATGCCCCAGGCATTCGGTCAGGAGTCGAATAGATCTTTGGTCCAAGTAGATGATTTGCTTGCATCGCTTGCATGAGTTTGAATATGAACTATATTTGCACCCCCTTACCGGAAAAAACGACATGGCTCATCACAAATCCGCACTCAAGCGCATTCGTTCAGATCGCAAAAAAGCGACCCAGAATCGCTACTACCACAAAACGACTCGAAACGCTGTTCGCGCTTTGCGAGCTACGACCGACCCTAAGAAAGCAGCAGAGATGTTGCCAGTGGTCAGTGCAATGCTCGATAAGTTGGCCAAGAACAACGTGATTCATAAAAATAAAGCATCCAACCTTAAATCAAGCCTTGCCGTTTATATAGCAAAGCTCTGATTGGTCCGATATTATTGCGAACTAGCCCTCTGGTAACAGGGGGCTTTTTTTGTCTCAAAAAATCGAATAACGAGGCATGGATTTAGAGGTTCGCCCGAGAGAGCGCTTGTTGATGGATGGTCCACAAGCACTATCCGATCAGGAGTTGTTGGCGCTTATCATCGGTTCTGGACCCCGTGGTAGCAACGCTTTAGAAGTCGGGGGAAGGCTGTTGGATTTAGTTTCGAGCAATTTGGATTCTCTAGGGCGTATACCAACGGAAGCGTACATGGAAATTGCGGGAGTTGGAGCGGCGAAAGCTGTACAATTATCGGCCGCGCTCGAATTGGGTAGAAGAAGACACCGTGCCATTGACCGACACGATAGCCCGGCATTTATACGTTCTTCGTCAGATGTTCACAGTCGATTTGTGCTTCGATTGACGGATTTACAGCATGAGGAGTTTTGGCTCATTTTGTTGCGGAGATCCAATGAAATTATTACTGAATTAATGATCAGTCGAGGTGGTTTGACTGGTACAGTGGCCGATCCAAAGATTATTTTTGGAAAGGCGCTTGCGTTTCGAGCTGCGGCAATTGTTGCAGTGCACAATCATCCTTCTGGCAACATTCAACCGAGTCAATCGGATAGAACGCTCACCAAAAACTTACAAGAAGCGGGAGTTATTTTGGATTGTCCGTTGCTGGATCACATTATTGTTTCGCGTGAGCGCTACTTTAGCTTTGCCGATCAAGGTGAACTTTGAAACAACACTTTTGCGCATCAAGCGTTTCCTCCTGAGATGAAGACACTGCTGACCGTTATAGGGGCTCGACCACAATGGATCAAAGCCTCGGCTATGAGCCGGGTCTTAAATACGAATGCTCACGGTATAGGTGAACACGTGGTGCATACAGGCCAGCATGTATCGTCTGATATGTCGGGTGTATTTTTTCAAGAATTGGGAATGAACGAGCCTGGAACAAGGCTGCAAGTTGATTCGGATGTTTCACTTCGCATGGGACAAATGATGCACGGTATTTCGGAGTCTATTGTTCGTGTGAAGCCGGATGCGGTGCTTGTTTATGGAGACACCGATTCAACTTTGGCGGGTGCTTGGGCAGCTTCTCGAGCAGGAGTTCCTTTGATTCATATGGAGGCGGGATTGCGTTCTTTTGATCGGTCCATGCCCGAAGAGATTAACCGAATCTTGACGGACCAGTTGAGTGATGTGTTGCTCTGCCCTTCGGATGCTGCAGTGCATCAATTGCAGTCAGAAGGTATCTATACGGGTTGCCGTCCAGGGGTTATGGTAAAAGCGAGTGGGGACCTGATGTTGGATACGGCCCGTTGGATTGGAGGGGCTCCTACTCCATCCAGTTCCACTAGCAAAAAGGTGTTGTTGACCCTCCATCGTCCTTCGAATGTGGATGACCCTGACCAACTCCATCGATGGATGGAGGCCATCAGGTCTTCCATCAAACAGCATGGATTCCACGTGATTTTCCCGGTTCATCCTCGCACAGCCCATGCGCTGAAAAAGGTTTTTGGAGCGGAATGGAGCACGCAGTTAAGGACGTGGGGAATCGATGTGCATCCTCCGGCCGGTTATGTCCAGATGACAGATTGGTTAAAGGAAGTGGTCGCAGTTTGGACTGATTCGGGTGGATTGCAGAAGGAGGCATTTTTCTTTCATCGTCCAGCCTTGGTGTTGCGCACGACAACGGAGTGGACTGAATTGTTGGATGTCGGAGCCACAGAGCTTTGCATCGATCCTGCTGAATTGGCAGAGCGGTCTTCAGAGATGCTTCATCGGAAATACAAGGGAGTCTTTGAAACCGATTTGTTCGGAGACGGACATGCAGCGGAATACATCGCAGAGGCATTACAGGCATGGTTCCAAAAGTAAAACTATGGTCTAGGCAGTTGGACGCTGCCATCACTGAACGGCATCGGTATGCTGCATATGTTGCATTTGAAGCTATTCTTGGATGGGGTTTTGAGTGGTGTACCCAGGAAGAGTTAAGTGCAGATGAAAACACCGTATGTATTCAATACGGTGGTCGGCAAACCGAAGTTCCCAAAGGTGTCGAGTGGATTCCAGATTCGGGTTTACTGAATACGAAGGGTGTGCAGGACGTCGCATTGGATTGGTCGGATGTGTCCCTTACACCCGGAGCTATTCGATTGCCATTCGGAGTGAAAGATGAGGAGACGGGTGGGGTATATTCTGATTGGCTCAGCTGGGTGTTTTGGATGGCAAGCCGCATGGAAGAGCAGGTGGAGCACCAAGAAGGTTTTCGTGACGATTTGGGACGCTTCAAAGGAAGTCAATCGCTGGCCTATAAGGAGGGGTGGTTGCCCTATCCGATTGTAGAAAAATGCGTTCGGATTTGGGCAAAAAACAGCATGGTATCCAAACCGTTGACTCAGAAATACAGTGTTGAGCCAACCATTGATGTGGATAGCGCTTACGCCTACCGTCACAAAGGCTTGAAATTGACGCTTGCGGCATCGTTCAACGATTTGATTCGAGGAAGGTGGTCACGCTTGATCGAACGCCCTTTGGTGCTGTTGGGTTGGAGAGCGGATCCATACGATACTTATGCATGGCTTAAAAGCACGCATGAAAACGTGGCGTTGAAAGCACGGTATTTTTTCTTGCTTTCCGATCGAGGAAGATATGATCGGGGGGTGCCGTGGCATTCAAGTCAACTCCAAGCTTGCATCCAATCGCTCCGCCAGTCTGCAGCCATCGGAATTCATCCTGGATTCGCATCTCATGAAGCAGCAGACGACGCTTCTATGCAACATGAAATTGAGCGATTAGCAGGCGTATTGAATGAACGAGTTGTCGTCAGTCGACAGCACTATTTACTCCAACGTTTCCCTGAATCTTGGAAACGCCTGGAACGTTTGGGAATAAAGTCGGATCACTCACTTGGGTATGCAGATGTTGTCGGATTTCGCGCTGGGATGTCGCGACCCTTTCGAGCGTATGACATGACAGAAGAACGCATTATGGACATCGTTTTGCATCCGATTGCTGTTATGGATGCCACCCTCATGCGGCATTTGAAGCTCAGCCCCAAAGAAGCCCTGGAGCGAGTTCGGGAACTCTGCTCCCATGTCAAAGAGGTGGAAGGTATCCTAGTGTTGCTATGGCACAATGAGTCTGTGAGTGATCGGTGGGAGTGGCAAGGTTGGATGTCATTTTACCAAGAAGTGTTAGAGGCTGTTGTTCTGGATAAGAATGGAATTACCTTGGATTCATGATCCACGAGTTGATTCAAACACCGAGCCTTGCCTGTACTTTTCTGGCCGAATTGAGGGATGAAACCGTTCAAAAAGATCGGATGCGCTTCCGAATGAATTTGGAACGATTGGGTGAATGCATGGCGTGGGAAGTGTCCAAACATCTTGACTATGTCAAAAGGACGGTCACAACCCCTTTGGGCAAGGCAGAGGTGAATCACTTGGAGAGTCAACCTGTTCTGGCGACCATTCTGCGCGCAGGTCTCCCGATGCATCAGGGTATGATGCGGTTGTTTGACCATGCAGACCTTGCCTTTGCCGCGGCCTACCGTCAGACGCAATCCGATGGGGAATTCACCATCGAAATTGATTACATCAGCACAGGGTCCATTGAAGGACGTACTTTGATTTTGGTCGATCCCATGCTGGCAACAGGAGCTTCGATGGTTGGAGTGTTCAATCGGCTTTGTGCCTTTGGAACGCCTGCTTCCGTGCATATCGTAGCAGCGATATCAAGTAGCAAAGGAATCGAAGATGTACAGAAAGCGATGCCTCCTGGAACCCACATCTGGACCGGTGCCATTGACGAAGAATTGACGTCAAAGGGATACATTGTGCCGGGCCTAGGCGATGCCGGTGATTTAGCCTTTGGAAGTAAAATCTCATGATTGGCCCAATCGAAACGTTGTTGTGGATGTTGGCAGCGGTGGTCAAGTTTGTCTTGACTCCGTCGTTGATGATTGGTTGGGGTGTCAACTGGGGAATGACAGTTGCCACGTGCTCGGTTGGTGCCGCTTTTGGTGTCTACGTATTTTTCTATTTTGGTAAATGGATTTTCACTCAGTGGAGTCGTTACCAAAAAAAGAGTCAAAAAAAACGCATTGTATTCACTCCCGGCAGACGGCGATGGGTTCGGTTTCAAAGACGTTTTGGATTGTGGGGTTTGCTGGCGATATCCGGATTGATTTCTGTTCCAATTTCGGCGGTCTTGGCCGCGAAATATCATGTGAAGGATGAGCGCATGCCCTGGTTGTTGATGCTTGCTTTTGTCATTTGGGCATTGATTTTAGCCAGTCTTAGTGTCGCTGTAGATTATAATTGGGTTGAATAAGAGACGTATGAAAGGACAACAGAAACCGTCAGATTTGTTTTTCGATTTGGATCGGACGCTTTGGGATTTTGATCTCAATTCACGTGAGGCGTTGCATGCCATCTTTGAAGAGTTGGCGGCGCCCATTTTACCTACTTCCCTTACTGCGGGGCATTTCATCGATGTCTATGAAATTGAAAACGAAAAATGTTGGCGCGCATATCGTGCTGGGGAATTGACTCAATCGGAGTTGCGACCACTCAGATTTCAGCGCACCATGGAAGGGCTGGGAATCCCCGCTTTTGAGGGAATGGAGGCTTTGGCTAATTCCATGGGAGAGGCGTATGTGAAACGGGCGCCTTACTGCACGCGATTGATCCCCGATGCCATTGAGGTTGTCCGTAAATTGAAAGAGCGAGGCCATCGGATGTTTATTTTGACCAATGGATTTGATGAGGTGCAGCACATTAAGATGAAAAATTCTGGACTCGATCCTTTTTTTGAAATCGTATTCACGAGTGATGCAATCGGGCATAAGAAACCTCATCCCGAGGCATTCAGCCATTGTTTAAACCAAACCGGTAGTATCCCTAGTCAAGCGGTCATGATCGGTGATGATTTGGAATGTGATGTTGTCGGTGCGTTGAAGAGTGGCTGGAGACAGGTTCATTTCAATCCGCGAGGAGAAAGACACGGAGAACAAATTTGGCGAACAGTAAAAAATCTTAAGGATTTATTGGATTTGCCTCTTTACAATCCAAGCTGAGAGTTGCAGCAATCGCAGCGTTTATTTAACTCGTACCTTCGAAGTTCAAGACAAGCATTATGGCCCAGGAAGATCCTACACAAAAGAAAAAGCTCAACATTGATCTGCCTGAAGATCAAGCGCAGGGCACGTATTCAAACTTGGCGGTGATTACCCACAGTCCGGTCGAGTTTGTTCTCGATTTTGCCCAGGTGATGCCGGGTATGCCGAAAGCACAAGTTCGCAGCCGGATTATACTGGCTCCGCACCATGCTAAGCGATTGTTACAAGCGCTTAATGAAAATGTTCAGCGGTTTGAGAACCAGCATGGAACCATTCAGCCACTGAAAGGAAGTTCAGATGCTTCGTTGCCTCTGACATTTAGTGGTCCTCAAGGCGAGGCTTAAAACCCACCGTTACGCCGATTGTCGGAAAGCACCGCGGGGCGTGATTACGCCCAACGGTTGGCCCTTGAGCTCACCATTTTCGTTGAGCTTTCCAACCAATTCATCGGCTTCAAGGGTGTTGGTGCCCTTAGATACTTGAGCTGATTTCCATGTGAGGTCTTCATGAAACCACGTGATTTCAGCCAGCTGCCCAACAGCTATTGTTGCGGCATCCCATCCGAGCACAGTACGTGGCCCAACCGTCAAACTGCGAATCATCGCTGCAAGTGACTCTTCATTTGTGAAGTGCATGTTCAACGCAGAATAGCCTACGGCGAAGAGCGATTCAATGCCGGAAATTCCCGGCTGGGAAAGCGCGAACTCTACGTCAGAGTGTTCCAAATCTTGAGGGCGATGATCGGATACGATAGCGTCGATGGTGCCATTGACGATTCCTTGACAAAGTGCCATCCGATCAGCCTTTGAGCGGAAGGGTGGAGAGACTCTCAATGTTCCATCGAATGTCATCAAATCATCGTCGACAAAAAGCAAATGATGCG
>JAPKAW010000358.1 GCA_028825055.1 Flavobacteriales bacterium
GTTATGATGAGCATAGGAAGTGGCTTCGCTGCCATTTGTTTGGACTGCATCGACGACGATGAAGAACGTACGATGGTACTTGAAACACTCGAAAATGACAACCTTGAGGTTATCGCATTGACCGAAGAACAAATCGGATCGTTTGCAGGCAACATGCTTGAGCTTCAAGGGGATAATGGAAAAATCATTGTCATGAGTTCCGCTGCTTACAACGTGCTGACCTCAGCGCAAAAAGAGCAATTATCCCACCACGGAACCATAGTGCATACCGATCTAACGACCATAGAAACCTGTGGTGGCGGAAGCGCTAGGTGCATGATTGCTGAAAACCACCTCCCCCACTTGGATCGCACTACTAGAACCCATGAATCAACTTGATCTCGATATACAGCACGCTATATCCAAAGCGTGTAAAGCTTGTTTTGGGGCCGATGTGTCCCCGGAAGAAGTCCAAGTGCAACGGACGCGAAAAGATTTTGATGGTGACCGCACCGTCGTGGTCTTCCCGCTGACCCGTCTTTCCAAAAAATCTCCGGAACAAACTGCGGAGTTACTTGGTGCATGGCTCGTCGACCAAGACGAACGCATGACACACTTCCAAGTTGTCAAAGGGTTTCTCAATCTTGGTGTTTCTGCTCGATACTGGGCCGAATCGCTTGACAATGCCCTTCAAACTGAAGGTTTTGGCATTGCTCCGCTAAACTCCAAATCACGGGTGATGGTTGAGTTCTCATCACCCAACACCAACAAACCGCTTCACCTCGGTCATTTGCGAAACATCTTCCTTGGATTCAGCGTCTCTCAAATTCTAAAGGCTGCGGGCCATGAAGTCGTCAAAGTCCAGATCATCAATGATCGGGGCATTCACATCTGCAAATCCATGGTCGCATGGAAGCACTTTGGAGAAGGAGCCACACCTGAAACAACGGGGTTAAAAGGGGACAAACTTGTCGGCAAGTATTACGTTGCTTTTGACAAAGCGTACAAGGAACAAGTGAAGCAAGCTATGAGCACAGGAGTGCCTGAAGCAGAAGCTAAAGAAGCTGCTCCGTTGCTAACAGAAGCACGCACCATGTTGCAAAAGTGGGAACAAGGCGATGCAGAAACAAAGGCTTTGTGGACGACCATGAATCAATGGGTATACGATGGATTTGAAACTACCTATGCCAGCATGGGAGTGACTTTCGATCAGTTGTATTACGAATCCGACACCTACCTTTTGGGCCGCGACGAAGTCATGGCAGGCGTTAAACAAGGAGCCTTCAATCAACGTGAAGACGGCAGCATATGGGTCGACTTATCAGATGTTGGATTGGATGAAAAGCTGTTGTTACGAAAAGATGGCACTGCTGTATATATGACCCAAGACATTGGGACAGCAATCCAACGTTATAAGGATTTCCCAGGTCTTGATCGGCAAATCTATACCGTCGGAAACGAGCAAGAATACCACTTTAAAGTTCTCTTTAAAGTCCTACACAAGCTTGGAATCGAAGGCGCCGATCGGAATTTCCATTTGAGCTCC
>JAPKAW010000359.1 GCA_028825055.1 Flavobacteriales bacterium
AGAGAAGGGGCCACAGCATATTTCCCCAATCCTCTTCGGATTCCAGGTAAAAGCAGCGCTTGAATGGTCCGGTCCTCATCAAATTTCACCTCGGTTTTGGTCGGGTGGATATTGACGTCCAAACGAGATGGGTCAATGGTCAAGAAAAGAACATAAAGCGGGAATTGCCCGGGAGGCAAGAGTCCCGCATACGCCTCCATAATCACCCGGTTCAAGACGTGGTGTTTGACAAAGCGTTGGTTCACAAACAAAAACTGTTCCCCACGGCTTCTTCTTGCGAATGATGGCTTACCGACAAAACCCTCAACTGTAAAGACATCCGTTGATTCTTCGATAGGAACCAATCGCTCATCGTATTTGCTTCCAAACACACCCACAATACGCTGTCTTCTCGAGCCTAATTTCAGATTAAACAACTCGGTATCGTTGTGACGCATGGTAAAATGAATCTCCTGATGAGCGAGGGCAACCCGCTGAAATTCGTCCATTACATGCCGCATTTCCACTGCGTCCGATTTTAAAAAATTACGACGCGCAGGAACATTGAAAAACAAATTCTTGACGGAAATACGCGTTCCTGGTTCAGCGGGACAGGGAAGTTCTTCGACCGCCTGTCCACCTTTCATTTGGATCCGTGTTCCTTCCGATTCCTCAGAGTGGCATGTTTTCAACTCAACATGGGCAATGGAAGCAATGGAGGCCAGTGCCTCTCCCCGAAATCCCTTGGAGACAATCGCAAACAGATCTTCCGCCGTGGAAATCTTTGAAGTGGCATGGCGATCAAAGCATCTCCGCGCGTCATTGCGCACCATGCCCACCCCGTTGTCAATGACTTGGATCAAAGTACGTCCTGCGTCAACCACCCGGACATCGATGCGTTTCGCACCGGCATCAACAGCATTTTCCATCAACTCCTTGACCACAGAAGATGGACGCTGAACAACCTCACCCGCCGCGATCTGATTCGCAACCAACTCAGACAATTGTCGAATCACTTCAGGCATTTTCCATCCATTTTAGCACACCACTGAAGTCACTTTTCTCCACCCACTGCAACCCCTTCCAAGCCAACCAAACCAAAGCAACTGTGATCAAGGCAGCCCTGAGCATGGCCCATCGGGACGATTTAATTTGAGCGGCGCGTCTTTCCAATCGTTCTGAGACATTGGAAGCTGATACTCGACGCATTCGAATTTGGCGGCGCGTGGCGCCTTCGGCACCTTGGACTTCCTGTTCAATCCGTTCCTTACGCTGCAACCACGCATCATCCAATTCAGGCAAATGCCTAGAATGAAATGAGAATTTTCGCGGATCTGTGCGAACGTTTCGAAACATGGATCGAAGTCGGGGTGCTTGCATCGACTGCAAAGGTAAGTTTCAAGACCCAGTAGCGCTTGATTTCAAGGCATGACGTTGTTCAAATTTCATTAACACCTCTTCCACAATGCCCGCATCGGAATAAAACCGCATAATGGTCTGCATGACTCGATCTACTGATGCATCTGGACACGATGCGCCACTCGT
>JAPKAW010000083.1 GCA_028825055.1 Flavobacteriales bacterium
GTGAAGCCCGTTCGACATCCTCCAAACGGACTTTCAGTTCGATGGTGCCAAAATGATAACTGCTATCTCTCTGATTCAATATAACCGCTGGAATGGCATGCTTTTCAAGCACCGCACGACGCAATTCAACAGCTGGCAGAAAACTCCCAGTATATATCGTGGTCCAATCTTTCATGCACCCACAATTGGTGCATCGGGAGCTGATTCAGATCCATCCTCTGAGCTGTCTTCACTTCCAGCATCCAGATCAAGCGGTTTTGTTTCAATCGGTGCCGGAGCTTCCTCGTCTTTTGGAAGAGAGGTCGCTTCTTCTGATGACGAAGCCACTGCAATCTCTTCAACCGATGCAAAAGGTCTTGCTCCTAGAATTCGCAAAAGGTCTTCCTTGAAGATTACCTCCTTATCGAGCAAAGAATCCGCCAATTTCACCAATTTATCCTCATTCGTTCTGAGAATCTCTTTGGCACGATCATAAGATCCTTCGATCAGTTTACTGACTTCCTCGTCAATGATTCGAGAGGTCTCTTCGCTGTATGGCTTTGTAAACGATTGGTCGCCCGAACTATCGTAATAGCTTCGGTTCCCAATTCGGGGGTTCAAACCATAAATCGTAACCATAGCATAAGCTTGCTTTGTCACTTTCTCTAAATCACTCAAGGCTCCCGTTGAAATCTTGTTGAACATGACTTCTTCTGCAGCTCGACCTCCTAATGCAGCACACATTTCATCCACAAGCTGCTCCGTGGTGGTGATTTGTCGTTCTTCGGGTAGATACCATGCCGCACCAAGAGACTGACCTCGAGGAACAATACTCACTTTTACAAGCGGAGACGCAAATTCGACCAACCAACTCACAAGAGCATGCCCCGCCTCGTGATAGGCAATTGTTTTCTTTTCAGATGCCGAAATAATCTTTGATCGCTTTTCCAATCCGCCAATAATGCGATCCACTGCATCCAAGAAATCTTGATGTGTCACCTCATTCTGTCCTTTTCGAGCGGCGAACAACGCAGCTTCATTGCAAACATTCGCTATGTCTGCTCCACTGAACCCAGGAGTTTGTCTAGATAAAAAGTCAACATCGATGGAAGCATCGATTTTGATCGGACGCAGGTGAACTTCAAAAATCTGTTTACGCTCTGTCAAGTCCGGCATGTCGACATAAATCTGGCGGTCAAATCTCCCAGCTCGCATCAAAGCCTTGTCCAAGA
The DNA here is from genome assembly GCA_028825055.1 of Flavobacteriales bacterium. Taxonomy (GTDB): domain Bacteria; phylum Bacteroidota; class Bacteroidia; order Flavobacteriales_D; family Sanyastnellaceae; genus UA16. The sequence goes on from JAPKAW010000083.1 coordinate 1,212, forward strand.
TGTCCGCCCGATTCGTCGCTGCCAATATGATTACACCACTGTTGGTGCCAAAACCGTCCATCTCCGTGAGAAGCTGGTTCAAAGTGTTCTCACGCTCGTCATTGGAGCCCATACTCGCGTTTTTACCACGCGCACGTCCAATGGCATCAATCTCATCAATGAATATTATGGCCGGCGATTTCTCTTTGGCTTGCTTGAACAAATCGCGAACTCGTGAAGCTCCTACCCCAACGAACATCTCGACAAAATCAGAACCACTCAAAGAGAAAAACGGAACTTGAGCTTCTCCTGCAACAGCTTTAGCAAGCAAGGTTTTACCCGTTCCAGGAGGTCCCACAAGGAGCGCTCCTTTCGGGATTTTGGCCCCAAGATTGGTGTACTTCTCTGGAGCCTTCAGAAATTCGACAATTTCTTCTAACTCTTCTTTTGCTCCATCCAACCCGGCGACGTCACCAAAATTAATATCAGTGCCTTGCCCTTTCTCGAAAAGTTGGGCTTTGGATTTTCCAATATTGAATATCTGACCTCCTGCGGGGCCACCTCCTCCGAGTTTTCGCATAATCAGAACCCAAACACCGATCATGACTGCGAAAAACAACACGTAGATCAACATCTGTTGACCCCATTCATTTACGGGTTCATAGACATACTCGTAATCATACTGTTCAGATAGTTGCTTCAGATCCTCTAGATATGCATCTCCCACAGGTACGAAGAGCCAAAAATCCGATGAACGGTAAACCGTACTGATCAACGATTGATCATCTTGATCGGCGTTCATTCCCTCTCGGACCTCATCCCTGAGTAATATCGTGGCACGCTGCCCATCAAAGACTACGCTCTTGACATCGCCTTTCTCAATGTAGCTTTTGAACTCAGACCATTGAATTTGACGACCGTCTTGTCCTGAATTGAGCAACAGCATACCCAACAAAACGAACCCAATAATGGCGTAAACCCAATAAAAATTTAGGTTTTGCTTTTTACCGCCTTTATCAGCGGGGGTGTTCTGATTGTTATCTTCCATATCTATTGGATACTTCTAATCAAAGTTCTTCTACAGAATGAACAGCGGCATCGCCCCAAAGTTCCTCTAGGGCATAGCGTGTTCTTGCTTCTTCATGAAACACATGAACCACCACATCACTGTAGTCCAGGATAGCCCATTCTCCATTGCCCAATCCCTGCTTGCCCCAAGGTCTCTCATTCAAGCGATCTCGTGTCATGTCTTCTACAGCATGAGCCAATGCTTCAACTTGGGTTCTACTTGTGCCGTGTGCTACGACAAACCAAGAAGCCACTGCATGTGGGACTTCTCTCAAGTCAAGCACCGTAATACGATGGCCTTTAACTTCTTGAAGTCCTTCAATAACTGCTTCTAGTAAGGGGGGCTGTACGGCCAAAAGTTCGGGGTCTTAAGCTATGAATAGAAGCCGCAAGGTACAAACCATGCACTCATCACATGGGGACAAGCTGAGAAAACATGCCAATTGAATTTTCACGCCAACTTCCCTGTTATACGTTATTTTCGAACCATGCCAAACGGAAATTCTTCGGCGATACAATCTGACCTCTGGTACAAGGCTTTGCGGTTCCATTTCACGGAGATCTCCAGCACCAATGAAGCAGCCATGAGCTGGCTGCGTAGCAGCCGACCAAGTCAAATTGCGGTGTTCTCCGCCGAGCACCAAACGAGTGGTCGAGGTCAGCACGGTAGAGCATGGGAGCACCGAGCAGATAAAGACCTCGCTTGGAGTTTTGCAGTTCATTTTGAAAACCCTCGAAACGCTCGTGAAATCGATTCTGCATTTTGGTTTCGATTGAACATGGAAATTTCAGAAGCAGTCAAACGGTTCATTGAGAAATCCGGGGGGGATGACGCACCCATTCAGGTGGGCATCAAATGGCCCAATGACTTGTACGTAAGACAAACGGGTTCCTGGAAAAAATGCGCTGGGATATTGCTAGAAAATCACTGGAAAGGGCAGCATTTGCATGGAATCGTTGTTGGCATTGGAGTGAATATCGCCCCTTTTGAGTCCGCGAAAGACTGGGCGGCATTGCAATCATTTTCCCATCATAAACTTCGGATAGCTACCTGTCAAAATCAGTTAGAGCAAGAATTCAAGACACTCTTCCCTCTCACTACGCTTGACTTTGACTCCATTACACCTGAGCGTTTCGCAGCGTACCAGAAAACGCTATATGGTTGGAACGAAGTGCTATCCTTTGAATGGAAAGGAGCGATCAATAAAGCACGTTTTCTTGGAGTATCGGACAAAGGGGAAGCCCAACTCGAGTGGATCAACGGGGTCCATGCAGGAATGACCACATCGCATTTTTCTGCGGGAGATCTCCGTTGGATGATACCAACCGAGCAATAAACTCAGTTCAAGGGAAACCGATTGACAATCTTCTCAACCATTCCGTCGAATATATTTTGCAAGGGCTTCTCAGCCATTATCCGCATGAATGGGTTCAATTCTGTATCGCAAACAACTTGCACTTCCGTGCCAGTATCAGACGCCTCAATACGCACTTCCAAGCCAAACCGAATGGGCGTGCCTTGCTGAGAATTGAATTGAATAAACTTAGGTCTTTGTTCGGACGTCTTCTTAATGACAACATCAAACCCTCCTTTCACTTTAAACTTACAGACATCCCCGTTAAGTTGAAAAGATTGCACTTGATCCTCTGGCAAAAGAGATTCTAGATTTTCAAGTTTGGAGGCGAAGTCAAATAACTCTTCGGCTGTGCACCCAACTCTGGCAATGGGACTTTTGATTTCCATTAAGATCTTGAATTTGCTTTACTCCATGCAACCGGATCTTTAGACCATTCATCCAGGGCAAGCCTATGCTCTTGCGTTATGTACCCTTCCTGCGCTGCCTGATCGAGCATAGTGGGGTAGTCCGTCAATGTACTGAACGCGCAATCGGCGTCTTCAAAAGCTTGCTCAGAGTCAGGAAAACCATAGGTAAAGATGGCTATTAGCCCCTTCACCTCAATGCCCGCATTACGCAATGCATGGACGGCCTTCAAACTGCTTTGACCTGTTGAAATCAAATCTTCAATGACCACAACGTTGGACACTGACGATAAATCCCCTTCGATATGGTTGCCCATTCCATGCGCTTTGGCATTGGACCGGACATAAATAAAAGGTAGACCCAATTCTTGAGCGACAAGAGCTCCCAAAGCAATACCTCCAGTAGCAACACCCGCGATCCCATCCACTTTTCCAAACCGACCTTCGACTTCTTCTGAGCACATTTGCCGAATGAAAGTTCGCACGTTAGGATGACTCAACGTCTTCCGATTGTCACAATAAATGGGGGATTTCCGACCACTCGCCCATGTAAATGGCTCATTAGGACGGAGTTGTATTGCTTTGATTCGCAATAAGAATTCCGCTAATTTACGCTTGCTTTCCACCGACAAAATCATGACGCGAATGTATGAAGTTTATATGCTTAATCGTCCAGTACTTTTTATCGAAAAATGGACCGGCACAGATTCATCTTTTGTGATCCATGAGCCCGACAACAAGAGCCTCAAAGATCTTGCGCAGATGCTTCGAATGCATCCGCATATTGTCCAAATTGAATTGATCTCAGACAATGTGGAGTCACTCTGGATCCGGTATTGTATGATGTACCGGGAAGTCCTTGCGGCCGGATGCGTTGTCGAAAACAACCTTGGTGATCTGCTCTGGATTGAAAGAAATGGGAAATGGGATTTACCCAAAGGCAAAGTCGAGAAATTCGAAAGTATTGAGGAAGCCGCTATGCGAGAAGTTCAAGAAGAAACCGGAATCATCGCGCTGACCATTGCCTCGGAATTGGGCACAACCTACCACACATACGATGAAAATGGCACACCGGTTCTGAAAACTACATTTTGGTTCCATGCACGACACAACGGGGGGAAAACAGCGGGAACTCCGCAATTTGAAGAAGGCATTACATCGGTTCGCTGGAATCAACAACCCACGAAGCAAACAATCTTCGATCGGGCATATCCTAGCCTAATCAGTTTGGTTCAGAAACTGCTGTGATTAACTCAATAATTACTGCGAGAAGACCGCATTTCTCTCTCCAATTCAGCTCCAAGGCCCTGGCTCGGTAATGAGCGGATTTTTCGACTCAATTGTCCGTTTGGACTGATGGCGATAATCTGCGGAATAGTGGAAATCTCTAGCGCTTCGAAGTTCTTAGGGCTATTCCCTAACCAGACCAATTGTTCTCGAATGCTACGACGTTTTGATAAGGACGAGCGCCAATCTGAATCAGTAGCATCCACACTCAAAACCAAAAAACAGACATTCGAAAAGCTCTTGTTTTCAGTGATTTCAGCAAAAATCTCACGTTCTCTCAAGGCTGCACCCGAACCGTTTCTAACAACAAGCATCACCTTCCAATCATTGGGGCAGATCTCATCGAATGATTGCAGGTCACCATTGGGCAGTATCCAGCGAATTCCTGCTCTATCATCCGCGAAATTTCGTGGATTTCGACTGTCCATCAAGCGTTTGTATTGGATTCGAAAAGGCTCCGGGAATGGCATCGTTTCCCAAATCCGAAAAGTCAACTCATCGGGTTCACTCAGGGCCTTCATCAACCAAGCCGCGGCCAAGTCTTCATGCGACCCTGTAATCCATTGTGGTCCCATCGCTTCACGTAATGTATCCAAATCCGCCAAGTACACGGCTTTACTCATTCCATTGGCGTCCACTTGCCGCTGTTTCCACCAGTGATCATAACGAACAAACCAAGGTTCTATCCAACCGGGAGATTTTATTTCATCTTCCAATTCATTGTCTAGCCGCAAGGCATTCCAACTCAACCAAAGTGAGTCAAGCGTTGTCTTATTAGAACCTAGCGCAACTTGCCATTTCCACTGAGCTTGCCACCACAAATCTTCAAATACGGGCTGTTTCATCTCTCGCTCCAAGTTCACCCAGGCTACTTGAAATACGGAATCAGAAAACATCGCCACCTGTTCCAGTGAATCGCTATTTAGTAGCTGAAAGCCCAACGATTTCACCGTCATTGGCTGGACCAAATCATTCGTCAATTCTTGTTGGAATCGAGAAAAGGTATCCAAGGATATGCTAGGGTGATTTCCATCCCAACCTACAACTCCCGGCACCTGCATCAGTCGGTTGCTCGCACGTGAAGAAGGAGACAAACTCAGCTCACTCCTTTCACCCGGCCTCACAATTGCCAACCAAGACCAGGGAGGAGCCGCGAATTCAAACAATGCCGGACTAGTCAAGTCACCGAGGTCTGCTTCAAAAGATCCATCGGCATGGACAAGCGCAATACTCACCCATTCGCCAAGGCCTACAGCAGGGGCATCAAAATAACGTACGTGAAGAACACTGGGTAAGTTATGCTCTTCAAATCCATCTAAAACACCGTGCAATTCGGTTTGAATTTGAGCGGAAATGCTCATGCAGCAGAAGCATACGGGCAGGAAAACACTCAACAAACGAACTAATCGCACTGTGCTTTGCATTCTCAACCCCATTTAATCTCACTCGGCAAAAAAGAGGATGCATCCCCGTGGTTCCGGACAACTTCTCGAACAACATTGGAATGAATGTGAGCAAATTCTGGGTCTGTAAAAAGAATGACTGTTTCCAGTCTTGGCTCGAGCACCTTGGTCATTTGTGCAATGGTTCGCTCGTATTCAAAGTCACCTCCATTTCGCACTCCACGCAAGAGCCATCCAGCATCTTGTTCAATACAAAATGAACTGGTTAGCCCTTCAAAAGCTTCCACTTTGACCGTTGGGAACGGCTTACAAACAATACGAAGCCATTCCATTCTCTTTTCCAAAGGAAACATCGGTGCCTTCGCTCCATTGACGCCAACAGCCACGATGATCTCATCGAACAACGAAATCGACCGCTGCAAAATATTCAAATGCCCAAGGGTCATCGGATCAAATGATCCCGGAAATACAGCTCTCTTGAAGGAATGGTCTGCCATCATTTTTTGAATAAACTGAAATGAACATGCCCATAATGCCTGCATTCCTGAAATCCTTTAATTTCAGAGACATCGGTTCGCTCACCGTGCTCCAAGATAAGCCAACCTCCCGGTTCCAGTATTGCGGACTCCATCACGCGCCCTGGGATCCCTTCCAATCCATCGAGTCCAAAGGGAGGATCTGCAAAAATGACATCATAGCTTGTCATCGCTCTCTTGATAAAATCCAACGCGTTTCCTCGAATGACTTGGCTATGTTCCAACTCAAAAACACGGAACATTTGTTGGATCGCGCGCACCGCTCGAATATCCATCTCGACAGCAGTAACTGAAGAACATCCACGGCTTGCAAA
>JAPKAW010000084.1 GCA_028825055.1 Flavobacteriales bacterium
ATTACTGTGCAATCTCGCCTGCGTAAGCGTGCAAAGTCTGCAATTCAGTTTCACTCACCAATAACGCTTGCTTCAACCCTCCATTTTCAGCACGCAATTCATCGCATCGACGCTGCGTACGCGCCAATTCGTTTTTTAATCGCATGAATTCTTTGAGGGCTGACACGCGCTCTTCGCGAGCTGTTTCCAATTGGAGCATGAGATCTTGCATACTACAAAGAACGCATCCGAGAAGGTGTCATTCAAAGGAGCAGTCATTCACTTATCCACCTTTTCCGGTTCATTTCAACAACAACAATAAACCTGGTATATCAGGCCCATTTCTTGCGGAAAATCCAAAGAAAAACAGAACTCACGACTCCAAGCACCGCACAAAAGGCATAAAGTTTAGGAATGGCTTCAAGGTTTCCAGAGAACCGATAGCCGGAGGATACTGCACCAAACCCAATGCCAAGTTCCAGCGCCATGAGCATGGTACCAAGTGCCAATGCGATCTTTCCCGGTTTGGCCAAGTCAGCAGTCCAAGCAAAAATTGTTGGCATGTTAATCCCAACAGACGCCCCATAAACCAAACCAGCAATTGTAGCCGACAATTTCGAATCGGCATAGGCTAAGCCCATCATCCCCACCGCTAGAAGCAAGCCTCCGATGACAAGGAGCGGCACTCTACCATACTTATCGGATGCCTTTCCTGCGACAAACCGCATGGCAATGGAGGAAGCAACAATGATAGAATTGAAAGAACCTTTGTATACATACCCCAATGAATCAACAAAATCAGGCGTGATCGTAAGGAAGGTTCCAAAAGCAAATGCGACCGGAAGTAAAGCAACGGATGATGGCCAAGACGACCAATCCAGCACCGGACCACGGAATACATTCATGTCCTTCCATTGCACTTTACGCGAGCCAGGCAACGACTCCGGTAGCCTGTAGGTCAAAATCAAGGCAATGATGCCCAACACACTAGACCCTATAAACATTGCATCAAACCCGTATTCAACAGTCAACCAACTTCCAAGCGCAGGCCCTCCTGCCATGCCAGCATTGCCCGCGACGCCAAGATAGCCCAGCGCTTCTCCTCTCCGATTCAGTGGTGTGATGTCAGTCAGGAAAGCCGTGGTTCCGGTGGGGCGAAAACCGGTACTCATGCCATGCAAAAGTCGAAGCAATAGAAAGCACCAAACGGCAATCGGCAACGAACCGCTCCACGATGGGAATGATGTGGCGTGAACCCATCCCACACCGATATAGCATACACCAGCGATCACCGTAACCCAGGTTCCAAACAACATGACGGGACGTCGTCCAGCATGATCGGCAATCCGCCCACTCAGGAAACGCGAGAAAAATGCTCCTACCGTGAATAAACCAATAATCCATCCGATCAAATCAGGTCGACCCAGTTCCGCCAAATAGCCGGGCAATTCAGGCATAACCATGCCGAAGCTAGCCATGAACAATACAGTGCTACCGCACAGCATCCAAAATTTTCTTGAAAACATGGGCCTTTCAGCGGAGGAGGATGCAGTGTTCACTTGGCGGCAAAAATAACACCCCCTATCTTGGTTCCATGCAATATCCTGCCAAAGTCTTGCTTGCTTGGGGCGAAGCCATCAGCGGGAACCGCCAATTGCTCGATTGGTTGATGAAAAATGGGTACCCGGAATTGGGAATGACCTGCCACGCCCTCCGCTTGGTCGATACGGCGCGCGCTTGGTTGATGAGCAACGGACACCCCCATTTAATGGCCCTAGTCAATGGGGCCGAGGGCAATAAAAAGGCCATCGTTTGGCTGTATCAATACGGATATACGTATCTGGCAGACATGGCTTTAGGTGCGGACAACGATGATGATGCAATCCAACGGCTCATTGCAGCAGAGCAAAGGGAATGGGCGGGCGTTGCCTTGAAAATTCGTTCTGTTAAAAATCAAATCGAAGAGCGCCACAACGATGTGCACAGCCTTTCTCCCGATTGAATAGCCCGGTCGCTTCAGCGATCCAAGTAAACCAAATGACTCAATCCTTCAGGGGCGAGAACCTCGTTGGCTAGTCTCAGTACATCTTCCGCGGTGATGGCCTCTACGGAGGCGAAAACAGATTCCAATGACTCCACGCGGTCATAGAGCATGAAGCTCTTTCCCAACCCCGTCATCATGCTACTGCCTGAATCTTGAGAAAGCGCGATATGGCCCAAGACCTGTTGCTTGATGTCATGAAGCTGACGCACACCCAGTTTTTTCTCTCTGAGCTCTCGCAATTCTTTCAATACCAATTTCTCCGCACGAGCATGCAACCGCCTGTCTGTACCGAAATAAACACTAAACGTACCGACGTCGCTGTAGGGCGTATATGCACATTCAATGTTATACGCCATTCCGTGCTTCTCTCGCACATTTAAACTCAAGCGATTGTTCATCGTAGGTCCTCCTAAATGGTTCGCTAAAAGAGCCAATCCGAGTCGATCCGAATGGTCACTTCCGTGCGTCACGGTGCCCATCATATGATGCACTTGGTGAATGTCCTTCGCGGTGCGCAAATCAAAAGACTGGTAGTTTTTAAACGGAATCCGTTCCAACTTCGCTTTACCACTTGGGATGGCCGCGAAGTGTTTCTCGCACATCCGCAATACCTTCTTCCACGGTGTTGCGCCCACCGCACTGAATACCATTTGATCCGTTTGATAGTGACGATCGACAAACCCTTTGAGCACCGTCCGGCTCATTTGGGAAACAGATTCTTTGGTTCCAAGAATATTACCTCCCAGCGGATGGCCTGCAAATAAGCGTTCTTCAAACTCATCGAAAATAGCTTCCGCCGGACTGTCTAAATAGGCGTTCAGTTCATCGAGAATAACATCGCGCTCTTTCACGATTTCCTTTTCTGGAAAAGTCGCTTGAAACGTAATGTCAGCGATCAACTCCACAGCACGTTCCAGATGTTGTTCTGAAAAGGCCGCGTAAATCCAGGTGTCCTCTTTGGATGTGTAGGCGTTGAATTCACCGCCAACGGTGTCCAACCGATTTAGGATGTGAAATGCTTTGCGTTTTTGTGTTCCCTTGAACAGCGTATGCTCAATAAAGTGCGCTGCACCAGACTCACCGTGTTGCGCAATTTCGTCACGAGAACCCGCGTTGATCACGAGACCACAATGGGTTACCGGACGTGGCACCTGCTTGTAAATGATTCGAAAACCATTTTCAAGTCGCGCTGTATGCAACTCTTCCTTTCCCCAGTGAGGGAGGCTTTTCGAAGTGGTCTTAGACACTCAGTTCAGCATTTGACCCCACCCTGTTTCCTTCTGAGAATTCGTTCAAAAGGGAAGATCGTCATCATCAGCTGCAGGAGCAGTAGGCATCGGAGGAACTTCCGGCATCGGCGTCGCAGCAACGGCATCCGGTGATGCTGCAGCAGCAGATTCACCGGATTCTACGCGCCACGCATTGAGGTCGACATAGAATTTGTCATTGTATTCATTCCCGCGGATATCGAACTTTACCAAAACAGGGTCGCCTTCTTGAAGCTTAGCGATTTGTTCCGTTCGTTCTTTAACCGTCGTGAATTTTACATCCTGCGGATACTGTTCTTCCGTTGTGATTACAAATTCGCGTTTGTAAAATCCACTTGGAAAATCTTGTTGTTCGAAGATTTTTTTAACCTTCCCTTTCATTTCAAAACCCATTCAACGAAGGTATCGATGTGGAATCAAACTGCATAAGAAAGCGCAAGAAAAAAATAAGAGACCTTGAATCAACCGGGATTAAAAGCTAAGAGTGCCTTGATAGCCAGCTCTGGTTGGCCTTGAGCAATGTGATCCACCGCAAATCGATGCAACGCAAGCTCCAATGCAGCGCCATTGTCTTCGTGTTCCATGAACAAGTCCGACAATTCCAACAGCTTGAAGTCGTTGACTTCGGTTTCATCAGGCCACTCTTGAAGAGCGCCCAATTGAGCCAAATCACTGCCTGTCAACAAACTGCTTTCACGCACTTCTTTGGGCAATGCGTCCACTCCGATACCTGGAGAAGACATGGGTTTAGGTAAATCAAACAACGCATCTCCTGATGCGCGAACGTAAGAACTCCCTCCACATCGTCCAACCAAATCCAACTTTTGCGGATCTGGATGGCCTTTCTCATTGAGTACGTCATTGCGGAAATGCATGCGAAGCACTTCACAAATAACCAACTGCCCTGCTCCTCCTTGATCTCCTAAAGCATCAACGCGCAACACTTTGCATTCCAATTGGACAGGACTTTCGGCAACACGAAATGGCTTGACCTGATCTGAAGGCAAAGGAGTTAGCCCCGTTTTTTCAAATTCGTCGACCCCTTCTGGGAAATCTGAACTAGCAAGAGAACACTGGTGGACCATAGCGAAATCAACCAAGTTGATCACCACTTCAGGAACCACCTTTACATTGTCCAACGTGTGTTTTGTCGTGTTATCTCGCAACCGTCTAGCCGGCGAAAAAATTACCACCGGAGGCTGGGCAGAGAACACATTGAAGTAGCTAAAAGGTGCAAGATTGGGTCTTCCATCGGCATCAACGGTGCTGGCAAAAGCGATGGGCCTCGGAGCAATTCCACCCAAAAGTTTGGCATGCAAATCACCCGGATTCAATGACACGGGGTCAAAGGAAGTGTGGTCATGTTTTATCATGATCAGGCCTGTGGCCGGTGATTTTCAACCCGCTCAATCGACGCTTCCACTTTACTTTTTAGGGCCTCCTTGAAAGCCTCCATTCGGTCCATCAAAGCAACGTCTCCAATGGCGACCATTTGAGCTGCTAGAATCCCTGCATTGCGGCCCCCATCCAGCGCCACAGTGGCAACAGGAACTCCTGATGGCATCTGTAAAATACTCAAAACGGAATCCCATCCATCGATGGAATTGCTACTCAAAATGGGGACGCCGATAACCGGCAGTGGCGTGATGGATGCCGTCATACCTGGCAAATGAGCAGCCCCTCCTGCTCCGGCTATGATGACTCGAATTCCTCTGGACCGGGCATTCTTGGCATGTTGCATCATGCGCTCGGGTGTACGATGCGCTGACACCACAGTCATTTCATAAGACACAGACAATTCCTCCAAAACGGCAGCAGCTTTTTCCATGACTAGAAGGTCACTTGCTGATCCCATAATAATACTCACCAAAGGGGGGGACTTGGATTCCATGCTGCGCTTAATTGGTTTTTTTCAATTGATCAATTTGGTCCCGCAATTGAGACGCCTTCTCGTAATCTTCTCGAGTCAGCGCTTGTGCCAATTCGTTTTCAAGTTCTTTTAACGAGGGGGCATTCGGCTTCACTTCTACAATTTCTTCTTCTGTGTCATCAAAGGCATCTTCTGACTCCTCCAATTCTTCGGCTTTTATTCCGGCTGTCTGCAACACGGATTCGTAGCATTGAATGGAGCAACCAAATCGATACGCCAAGGCCACCGCATCACTAGGACGACAATCAATTTCAACTTCTTTGGTATTGTCCGCACAAATTAACTTGGCGAAAAAAATGCCCTCAACCATGTTATAAATGAGAACCTCTGTGACGCGAATCCCAAAAGCAGTGAACCCCGATTTAAATAAGTCATGGGTCAATGGACGGGAAGCCTTCATCTTTTCCATTTCAATGGCGATGGCTTGCGCCTCTGCTCCACCGATGACAATGGGCAATTTGCGATTGCCCGTCACTTCACCCAAAACCATCGCGTACGCACCGGAGGAAGATCCGCTCAGGGCAATATCCGTGATTTCCATTTCAACCTTCTTCATCTACTTGGATTCCGTTCGTTGCAAAGTTACGTTGGCAATTCGATTCAAGAATCAAGCATCCAATGCTTTGACCGCTGCAGTCAAACGTGGAAGCACTTCAAAGGCGTCCCCCACGATCCCATAATCCGCAGCTTTAAAAAACGGCGCTTCGGGATCGGTATTGATCACGACGATGACTTTGGATTGATTCACTCCGGCTAGATGCTGAATCGCACCTGAAATACCGGCTGCGATATAGACATTTGGACGAATGGTGATTCCCGTTTGGCCAACATGCTCATGATGAGGGCGCCAACCAATATCAGACACCGGACGCGAACACGCGGTTGTCGCACCGAGTGCATTGGCTAAATCCTCTACAATCCCCCAATTTTCAGGTCCCTTCAAACCTCTTCCTGCACTCACTACCAATTCAGCCTCTGGAAGCGGAGTTTGTCCATCCGCACTCGCAGCGGCAAAACCTGTAATCTGCTCTCTCGCTTCACCTACTTCTGCAGAAAATGGAGCTACAGCAGCTGGGCTACCTCCATCACGCACACCAAAAGCATTGGGCGTCACAGAATAAACAACAACCTCTGAAGACACTATAACGTCCGCCATTGCTTTACCAGAGAATACGCTTTTACGAACGGCGCCTTCTTTTGGCAATTCTGTCACACCACTCACCATCCCCGCGTTCAATCGCACAGCCAATCGGGGCCCAACTGCCCTGCCTGTATGGTCATGGGTTAGGATAACCGTTTTTGCGCCACACTCTTCCGCAGCCGCTGCGGCCAAACGGGTCCATTGGCTGCTGTCGGCAAGTTCGTCTGCACATTGCAAAACCCGGACTATCCCAGTCGCTCCCAAACCTCCATCGGTCTGCATGGATCCTGCCACAAGGGCAACAGCCTCTAAGCTTTGGTCTTTAGCAAATGCTGCTGCGTATGACGCCGCTTCCAACCCTCCCTTAGTGGGTCGACCGTTATTAAGGGGAACAATAGCTAGTACTGACATGATCAAATTACTTTGGCTTCTTCACGAAGTAAACGAATGAGTTCTTCCGCTTGGTCTGCAGGAATAATTTTGCAAGCTCCTTTTTCGGGAGGAAGTGAAAACTGACGCACAGAAGACATTGCTGTTCCTTCTGCTTGCTCCACTTTCAATGATTTCGATCGAGCAGACATGATTCCACGCATATTCGGGATTCGCTGTTCTGCCATCCCTTTGGACGCACTCAAAACCAGCGGCAAGGTCACTTTTACATGCTCTGTTCCTCCAGCCGCTTCGCGTTTCAAGGATGCTGCGTTGCCTTCAATTTCCAAATGAGTTGCCAATGCAACGAAAGGCCAGTCAAGCATTTCAGCTAGCATAGCAGGAACCATTGATCCATTGTGGTCGATTGTTTCCTTGCCACACAAAATCAAATCAAACGCCTGGGTTTTGGCGTAGGATGCGATAAGTTGTGCTGTTTGCATTGCGTCCGTTGGTTCAGCATCCATTCGGACTGCATCGTCCGCGCCAATTGCAAGGGCTTTACGGATCACAGGGTCACAAACAGCTCCTCCAACTGTAATCACTGAAACTGTGCCACCGTGGACCTCCTTCAGTTCAATTCCACGCACCAAAGCATACCATTCATCGTATGGATTAACGATGTATTGAACCCCGCTCGAATCAAATGTCTTGCCTCCGTCTGTAAAGGCAATGCGACTTGTCGTATCCGGAGCTTGACTAATGCAAACTAGAATTTT
>JAPKAW010000085.1 GCA_028825055.1 Flavobacteriales bacterium
AGCAGAGAATTGGATGTTGGAAGGCGAGCAAGCCAAGCAATTCAAGAAGTCGTTGAAATCAGAGCGGGGCATGTCCTTTTTATTCGGAAGCGAAGATTTGCCTGCTCGGCTTATGGATGCTAGTGGTCCTGATACACTCTACCTCCAAGCAGACACCTTGCAGTTGGAATCTCATTTCATCCGAGCTTGGCCTCGGGTAAAGCTGGAGCAAGGCTCTGCTGTTGCGATATGTGATACGCTGATTTGGAATGAGGTTGATAGCCTCATTGATTTAAAGAATGAGCCTCATCTCTGGTTGGAGGGACAATTTCTGAGGGCTGACTCCGTGACTCTGACCATGCGGCAAAATTCCCCTGACCGCTTGCATGCTTGGGGACATGTGGGGCTGATGCACCCTGCAGGGGATTCGTGTTATCAGCAAATTGCAGGGAGGGATTTGTTGGGACAATTTCTGCGAGGAAAACTGCGAGACATTGAAGTTTCAGGGAATGCCGAGTTGGTTTACTTCGATGCCGAAGCGGAAAATGCGGCTTGCGGGGAATTCAATCGTGCTGCCTGCAGTCGCTTGCAAATTGTATTGGAAGGAGGCGAGGCTAAGACCATCGTTTTACTTGATGACCCCTTCGGGGTTTGGCTTTCTTGGGATTCTCCTGAAGCCAGTCCGATCATTGAGGATCTGCATTGGATTTCTCCACCGCATTCCATTGCGGGTCAAATGAGCAATTAGGGGTATCGAGCCTTAGGATAAGGCCTATTCATTTGTAAATCAGATATCTCCGCGCGCAAATCAGAGCGCTGGGCAGTCCCGAATATTTGTTTGTTTGCAGAGGGCCAACAACAGGCAAGGCCTCAATAGATGGCAATTCAGTGGTCGAACGCGACCGCTGAATTGTTCCATTGACTGAATGAGGATTGCGGATGAAGAATACAGGGTTTCTTAGAACATGGATGTTGGTTTGTTTCGTTGCAAATGAAGCGATTTTATGTGGTCAACTTCCGGGGTTCAGTCCCTTGGAGCGTTTGAATTGGACTCAGTCTTCTTGGGCATTCGAGCACTGGTCTGCTGTAGATGCGTTGGCAACAACTTTAGTCGCTCCAATAGGAGACCAAATGCATGTTCGCGCCGATTGTGTTTGGGTCAATGCCTCACTGAGTTTTCGTGGTCTTTGGGGGCATTCAATCCCATGGGGAGAGCAGGATCGGTTCGTGTTGTTCGGAGGTGCTAGCCGAAATGATTTTCCTGGGAATGCTTTAGCAGATTGGCATGTGCTGTGGAGAATGGAAGGTCGAGTCAACATTGAGTCAAACGCTTGGTACCCCTTCCTCGAATGGTCGAGTCCGCTTCGTTCATCTGACAAACAATCCGCGTCAAATTTACGTTTTGGAGGGCTGTTTCTACGCCAATTTCAACGGGGCGAAATGCAAGTATTTTGGCAATGGTTGGAGCCATCATGGACTTTTGATGTGAAGGTGCTTCTGCAATGTCATGAAGCGATCCATTTGGGGTTCAGTTGTCAATGGCAACCCCGAATCTGGGGGTTGAATTGCAGGATTTTAATGGATGGTTTTGCTGCGCATCTGGGATTAGCTCCTGTTCCTTTGGGAGGATGGAGAGCGCGATGGGCCTGTTCTAAACGGGCGGTGGAATGAACTGGATTCGTTGTGGCGCTTGCCTCCTCGCTCTTTCTCCTTGCTGGCTTGTTGGACAAACGGATGCGTTGGAACGTTTCCTGCATGATCAGGTAGTCTTTGGAGCGTGGACTCCGGATGAAGCATCTTGTGTGATGCATCACATTGAACTCTACGGTCGTCCTATTGTGCCACAAGAAGCAGGGGCAATTCGCGGATTGCGCCCAGCGTCTATAGCTTCTTTGAAAGAAGAGGTCTCCTGGCGACTTCTGTGCACGGGTGTTTTGGGACAAGCGGAGAGCAAGTCGGCTAATCGAATAAGCAGCTTGTACGCCCGGGTTGCTTTCCCGAAGCCTGTTGCTGCGATTCAGAACCGTTGGAGTCAGTCTGTTCGGATCAAGAGAGCGGGTCATTGGGCGCTCCGGTTTGACCGGGGATTGGAATCGAAGGGACTCGAGCAAATTGCAGGATTCGTCTCATTTCGTGGCGTCCGAAAGAAAATACAATTTGTGTTAGGGGACCATGTTTTGCGCTGGGGGATGGGATTGAATGTATGGGACCAAAGCCCCTATGGCGCTTTGAATGAATCCATTGGGGCGTTGCCAACAGCACACTGGTTGACTCCGACCTGGGGCGCTGTATCGAGTAAGCATCGCAGTGGTCTGGCGATGACAACTGTAGCGAATAAATGGCGTGTTGCCTCAAGTGTTTCAGTTGCAGGGCACGTGCATGATGAGGGTCCTCTTGAGGCGGTTCGATGGCGAAATGAGGGATGGCTTGAGGCGAAATCGATTCAGGGTTTTAAGCGTATTCGAGAATTGCGTTGCTCGCAGTTGGTGCGCCGTCAATCAGATTGGGGTGGTGTTGGTATTGTTGGAGAAGGGGGCAGCTTTCTTCAAAAGGATTCCTTAAAGAATTGGTTTGGTTGGTTGGGTCTTCATGCAGAAGGACATTGGAATAATGTTCGTTGGGCACTGGAGACCATGCACCATTCGATGGGCCATGCGGTTCACCTAACGTGCTTAAAAAGCATAGGGCGGGATTGGGACTTATATGGCTCTCTAAAGCACCAGGAACAACCACATCCAGCATTGAGGTGGAACGACTCCAAGCCGAGTCAAGGAATTCGATTCATTTGGGGCGGGCAAAAAATGGGGGGCGTTCAATCGAAGTGGAGTGGTTCTTGGAGAGCTGAAACGATGACTTCAGCATCGGACTATGCTGCTAATTCCTTGCGTTTAGAATTTAAAATTCAGATCAAAATGGATACTGAAAGCCAGGTTCAATACAAATTTTACAGGCAGGCGTTATCTGATATTCATGGCTGGCTGCCCCCCCGTTTTCGCCATTCCTTAAAATGGCAATGGACGCAGGAAGGACTTAAAATGCGCATGCAAGCGAATTGGGCATCCACGAAGGCTCCACCAGTCGCGTCTGGACTCGGGTTGACGTATTGGTTAGAAGGAAGGGGTGGCAAGTGGCGCTGGAAAATCGCTGCGTCGGGTTGGAGGGTTCCGGAAGGGCTGCAAGTCTATGGCTCAGAACCCACGCTTTATGGGGTGGGCGCCCGGATCATGACGGGTACCGGAAGTCGACTCAGCTGGTGGTTGTCCTACAAACTGAGTGATTGGTTTACAGTTCAATGGGCTGGACACACCGCTCTTCGGTCAGATCGGCTGTCAAATTCTTACTTGGGTTTTTCAACGGATGGACCGGTGCAAACAGCCATGGATTTTCGGCTGACTGTATCTATGTGATGGTATCTTAGCGAAAACGAGAACATCATGGCTACGACTGCCGATATCAAAAACGGGTTGGTAATGAATCACAATCATGGATTGTGGCAAGTCATTGAATTCCTTCATGTAAAACCTGGAAAAGGAGCCGCTTTCGTGCGGACGAAGTTGAAGAATCTATCGACAGGGAAGGTGGTAGACCACACGTTCAACTCAGGAGTGAAAATAGAGCCAATCAGGATAGAGGTGCATGAGTACCAGTACATCTATAACGATGATGACAACTTTTATTTCATGAATCTGGAGTCGTTTGAGCAGATTCCTGTTCAGAGTGTAGTGATCAATGCCCCTGAATTCTTGAAGGATGGACTCGTGTGTAAATTGCAATTTCACGCCGCTGAAGAACGGGTATTGAGCTGTGATTTACCGACACATGTTGAGACGGAGATCACGTATACTG
This sequence comes from Flavobacteriales bacterium, assembly GCA_028825055.1. GTDB lineage: Bacteria > Bacteroidota > Bacteroidia > Flavobacteriales_D > Sanyastnellaceae > UA16. The sequence continues at coordinate 3,826 of JAPKAW010000085.1, forward strand.
AGCCAGGAGTCAAAGGGGATACCGCGACCAATACCATGAAGCCGGCAACAACGGATAGGGGAGTTGAAATCCGCGTCCCTTTGTTTATCAATACAGGCGACGTGGTCAAGGTTGATACGCGAACGAAAGAGTACGTTGAGCGCGTTAAGAAATAATCATGGCTCACAGCGTTCAGCGACTCGAAAAGCGTCTTGAAGTTCAGGACTATAAGCTCAGTGCTTTGTTGGAGGTTACTCGTGGAATCAATTCCCGTGCGACTGACCATCAGCTTCTCGAAATGTACCGTGAGAGCCTGTCGGAATTCCTGGGAATCAATCGATTGGTTCTTTATGCCTTTGATGAAGAGTGGAAGTGCTTACTGAAAACTGGGGTTGATGGTGAAGTCCCGGAAATTACAGACCCGTCCTTCTTTGAGCAGGAAGGACAGATTTTCTTGAATTCAACAAAAGGAGTTCAACAGTTTGACGTGGTCATTCCTGTGACACACGATGGAATGCCTTTAGCCTATTTGCTCGCCGGTGAGACCTCTGAAGGACGTGGTGTCAGCCCAGTTGTGAAGCATTTAAACTTTATCCAGACATTGACCAATGTTCTCGTAGTTGCCTTGCAAAACAAACGTTTGGAGGAAGAGCGGGTTGTGCAAGAAGCGACACGCAGAGAGTTGGAGTTGGCTGCGGAAATGCAGACGTTGCTTGTTCCGACGAAATGGCCAGCGGATAATGATGTCGATGTTACGGCTTACTACCAGCCTCACCATGAAGTTGGAGGGGATTATTACGACGTTTTTTCAGTAGATGAAGAACGCTTGGTTTTTTGCATGGCAGATGTCAGTGGAAAAGGTATTGCCGCGGCATTCTTGATGTCCAACTTTCAGGCCAATGTTCGGGCTATTTTTCAATATGAACCGGATGATTTAGAAGGGACGGTAATAAGGCTGAACAAAAGGGTGATGGAGAATGCTCGTGGAGAGAAGTACATCACCATGTTTGCAGGGGTTTATTATCGGACTACCCGTGAGTTTAGATATGTAAATTGTGGTCACAACCCACCGGTGCTAACATCTGCAGATGGCACTTCTAATCAACTCATGTTAGGCTCGGTTGGGCTGGGGATGTTCCATGACATTCCTTCGATTGAATTGGGTGTCGAAAAAGTGCAACGAGGAAGTACGCTTGTCTGCTACACGGATGGCTTGGTAGAGCAGGAGAACGAAGAGGGGATTCCATTCGGCATGCAGCGCATGGAAGATATTATCTGTGAGCGCCGTGGAATGCCCGTCACAACAATCCAAGCTGCGCTGCTTGATGAGGTTGAGACCTTTAGGGGTGACGAGCCTCGTTTTGACGATACGGCCTTGCTTGTCGCTCGTTTCAAGTAGAATCGCGCAGGCCTTCTTTTGATTCTTGAGGGTTTGAAGCTTTCAAATCCAATGCGAGCATCACAGCAAAAAACCCCCAGAATAAGGCGCTCGCTTTGTCGGTGTCTAAGTAGTTATTCAGGACTCCGTGAACGAAGTATGTCATGAGTCCCAAAAACACTCCCATTGCAAGCAGGCGGTCTTCGCGATCAAATAAGACGCGTTGTAATCGGAATCCCCAGTGGAGGCAAAAACCCAGCAACCCTAATACCCAAAGCAATCCGGGGAAGCCCTGTTCGGCCAATGGCCCTAAGTATTCGCTGTGAGCATTTCCTCCATCTGCATTGTTTGTACTGATAATGGTCCGATCCTTCGAACGCTGAAATGGTGCGTAAACGAATTGGTATGTTCCAGCACCCCACCCAACGATTGGACGTTCCGAAAACAAAGCCAACGCCGCGTTCCAACGATTGAGACGCTCTAGATTCGACGCATCGCTGGAGACGTTTGAAATGGACTCGACGTGTTCAGACAAATCATCGGAAGAGTCTTGGCTGTTTCGTTCAAGTTGAATGACCAAGGTGTCTCGAGCAAACCATCCGAACGCGAGCACAATTGCCCCAATGGAGAGGAGTGTTTTCAATTGAAATCCTGCACGCATGAGGCCCCAAAGGGCTGCAACCGCCGCAAGTGAAACCCAAGCTGCTCGGGTATAGGACAGGATAAGGCCGACGACAATGATTGCCAAAGCTCCTGCTAGTAATGCTTTGACAAAGGGAGAGAATCGTCTAAAAAAGAGCAAAGCGGAAAGGGGCGGAGTGACCATGGCCAATACGGCTCCGTATGAGGTGTGGTCTTTAAAAAACGGTTTCATGACCCAGTGCCCGGCATCTTTTTCAAATCCAAAGCCAGCATGTCGGATCACGGTATACACGACAACGATGCACAGCGGAAACACGTAGGCCATGATGAACTTGTGCCGGTGTGCTGGTTGGTGGACAAAAAAGTGAGCCAAAAGCCACAAAAATCCAACAACAAACCAAAGGCGCGCCAAGAAGAACTTGAAAGAAATGAGGGGGAAAGAGCTCGTGATGGACGTGATTAAAATCCAGGCCAATGAAATGCTGACCAGCCGTGAAAACGGATGTTGTAAAACGCGCTGATCTACCGGCCATCCCCTAAGTATTCTCAAGATAAACAGACCTAACAATCCGGCTAAAAGAGGTTCTGTGGGCAAGTACACCCCGATGCCGCCAAGCTCTAAATCTTCAAGGCTTAGGCTCAGAGGAACGCAAGCCACCAATATCAAGATCAGGATGTCAAGACGTGCAAATGCCATCCATGCCATCCACAAAACGGCGGGAAGGAACGCCAGCCAAGGCCATTCAAAATAAATGGCTGCAGCCAACGCCACAGCAAAGCTTCCAATGGCCGAGTAAGCCAGTCGTTGCATCGAGTTCGATGCCATCACGCTATCTTGGTCGACTTCAGATTTTCCGCTGCCAATAAGGCGAGCAATGCAAAGACCAATACGCTGGCTAAACTCATAACCACAATCAACCACCGAATGGGTTTGGCTTTTTTGTCTGCTGGAGCGGCATAATCCACAATGAAGGCAGAGGGCATTTGCGTTTCTGCGTCCAGCTTCATCAATTCGAAGCGTTTCTTGAGAATGGCTTCTCTTTCATACCCTGCCTCGATGAGGTTAGAGAGCTTATTAAAGGTGTTGGCATACTGAGAGATTTCCGCCATTTGAAGTCGGATTTTTTCGGCATTGCCCGTTGAGCCTTTTGCAATCGCCGTGGCATACTGCTCATTCAACCCTTCAATCTGCGTTGCGAAATCATAGACACCAAGTTCATACAGTTTGCCAAGTTGGGTTTCCATGTCCAAGATCTCATTTTGCACTTGAAGCAAGGAAGAGGTCGCGTAGATCAACGCGTCTCCTGCACGGTCATTCCGCAATCGATTGGAAACCGAGTCGGCTAAGAACGCAATATCATTGGCGATATCGGCAGCACGTTGGGGGTCCTGATCTAATACACTGACCTCAATGGACCCATAACGGGTCAGCCGTGCATCGACATTGGAGTTGTATTCTTTTCCTAGTTATTTTTTATCACCTGGTGAGTTGATCTGAATTTCGTATTGTAGGGAAAGTTTTTATTTTTCTTTGTTGATC
>JAPKAW010000086.1 GCA_028825055.1 Flavobacteriales bacterium
GCTCTTGTCGTGATGAATTGGACCAACAGTTTGGAAGGGTATACCATCGATTTTGGACAATCAACGGCGAGCCTTTATGATGAGGTGCCGCCACAACCAGATAGCTTGTGGGTGGATTGTACGCTCTCTGAATTTGGTCTACGGTTTGATGAGCCTGTCCTATTGTCGAGCGTACAAGTGGAGGATTTTGAGTTGATGGCTCCCGATGCCTCGGTGCATCTGTTTACCAATGCCACAGCCTTGGATGAATCCGCTGGATTGGCTTCTATGTTTTCAATGAACATCGCCACGCCAATCAATACGAGTGGAACGTACGGTTTGTTTTTGACAGAGGCTTCAGGTTCCGTTGAGGACAACTGTGGGAATGTCGGTGAGGGATTTGTGTCGCTTGATTTGACGCTTCTCGAACCACCTCTCGCTTGGGATGCAGAAGATTTGGTGGTTTGTCCTGACGAGAATGTCAACATGTCGGTCAACGGCGCAGTGGTGCAACCCACCTCAACGGACTATTCCTACGTTTGGATTTTTGATGACGGAACAGGGGAGGGTATAGGCAATGGTGCTGGCCTTGAGAGCTCTGGGGATGGGACGTATACCGTCGAAATAGCGACTGTACCACCGTGTTATGCCACATCCGGTTCGTTTGTCGTGTACACCGAAGACTGTAGCTTGACCATCCCCAATGTCATCACTCCAGCCAACGGGGATGCCATAAACAATGCCTTTCTCGTTGATGGCTTGGAAAATTGGCCGGGCAGTAGCGTCCGCATCTTTAACCGTTGGGGCAACTTGATTTACTCCTCCCAAGATTTTGGTTCCACAGCAGGGTGGGACCCCAAAGCGGAGGAAGCCAGCGAAGGCACATACTGGTACGATTTGCGCATCAAACGAGGCGATGAATCCATTTCCATCATTCAGGAAGACGGAGAGACCGACTACCCTGCAGATGGGAATCCAGAATTGGTGATTCTCGGGTCGTTCGCGTTGTTTCGTTAAATCGTTAGAGACGAATTACCGAATGGCCAATTTCGCTGGTACACTGGTTCCGTATTGAACCAAGTAATGTCCACGAGCCAATCCACTAACATCGATCGAAGCGCGAAGTGTCTGAATCTGCTCACGAAGAACGAGTCGTCCCATCGCATCACGCAACTCCATCCATTCTCCAATCGAAGCATTTTCTGTTAGCTCAACCGTGAAGGAAGTGGAAGCTGGATTTGGATAAATGCGACAAGTCGGCTGCGCGGCACCTGCTTCATGAATGCCAACACCCATTGCATTCAACATGCCTTGGAATTCTTGATAGTACAAATTGGCGATCCGCGCATCGTGAATGACCACAGTGTTTTCATCGTTGGTGGTTTCAGCCGTGGTAGACCAGTTGTGCGATCCAGTGACCACGGTGGGATCGGAAAGCGTCTCACTTTGGTCTACAATGGCATATTTGTGGTGCAACTGTCCCGAAATTCCTTGGTGTGAGTAAACGTCAATACCCGCATCGACCAAAGCGTCATACTCTGACCCGCTCGTATTCACGTCTTCAATGGCTCCTTGAGGGTTGATGAAGAGGCTTGAGCCCGCTTCAATGACCGCAGCCCCCAAGTCATTCCGTGTGAAGGAAAGCGTTGCGAAAGACAGGTCGTAGTCTGTGGATTCAACGGCCTGTAAGATGGCTGAAGTGGTTCCATCGGTTGGAGAGAAGTACAATTCGACTTCACTGCCTCCAATGATAAATTTACGCGGTGTATTGACCGTCTTGAGCGGGCCAAAGCGTGAGTTTGCAGCATCTGGTAAAGGACCGTCGGTCCCCCACATTTCTTCAAATTCTAACGTGTAAGCACGGGCTAAACTTTGGTCTCCGAAGATGATCACGTTGTTGGGATCTGTATTCAAATTGCCGGTTGTGAAGTTTGTAGAGCCGGTCAAAACAAAAGCTCGATCTACATTGTCCGCATCGCCAATGATGAATTTGTTGTGCATGCCACTGCCTTCACCGTCCGTTCGAAAATGAACAGGAACGCTGTCATCAACATTACTCAAACCCAGATTGGCATTTTGGCCTTCAGCGATGTAGCGAATCTGGACTCCGTTTGATACAGCCAAGTTGATAGCTGCTTCAATGGCGGAATTGTTCATGTTGTACGCGGCAATGTCCAACGTGTTTTGAGCCAAGGCCATGTATGCAGCGATGGTGTCATTGGTGTTGGTCCCCAGAGTGGAGGCGTTTTCAATCGTCGCTACGCTGTTGTCTACTTCACGGGTGAAATAGGCTCGCATGTAACCGGATGATTCAGAAACCGTGGCATAGGTGCGAATGGTTGAAGCGGTCGAGTCTTCTCCAGCGATGGACAAAACACGGGCATAATAGATGGTGCCTGGCTCCAAAGTGGTTAAAGCTATGGAGTGGGTCAGCAATTGCTCATCTTCCACGATTTCCATCCCCAACTCGGGAGTCAAACCATATTCCACATGAGAATCGCCCAAAACATCTGTAGACCAGGTCAAGTCAAAACTTGTCGTCGTTAGATTGATTTGGTCCACTTGGGTACTCAAATTAATCGCTGATGTTGGAATCAAGTCCGCCGATCCACGTGGCAGCATTTGGTACCCACCGAAACCGTCAAAAGTGAATTGCGATACGATGCCATACAGGTTGACTTCGCCCGCAGGAAGCACTAATCCAACAAGCTCATTGTCGTTGCGAACGTAAATGATCCCATTCTCGCCATTGGCAGTAAAGCTAAACGTGCTATTACCGGTAATAATAGTTCCTCCGTTGGTGAAGACCGCTCCCTCGATGTAGGCGATTTCACCTTCCATACTTTCTCCTAGTTGATCAGGTGTGACCGTTTGTGCCTCGGGAAGGGCATTGCCAGAAGAGGTGATGTCGACCTGTGTGACATTGTCCGGTCCGACTTCCAATAAGCCGTTGTATTCACTCAAAACACCCGTCATGGTGACGGCGTCTCCAGGTTGTGGGTCATCCCAACCATTTTGAATCCAATCACCTCCAGGATACAATGCGATGCCTGCTGTTTCGTCCTGCAAATAGCGGACGATGCCCAAGTTTCCATCATTGGTTATGATGCCTGAAACGGTGACGGATTGTCCAACGCTGTAGTTGCTACGTGCATCCAGGATGTCTGTTTGGGCAGATACAATGGAGAGAGTTGCTGCGAAAAACGCGAGCAAGGAAATGCGGATAGTATTCATGTTCGTTGAATTAGAATCGGACTCGAATGGAGAAGTTGGTACGGAATCCGTACCCCATGTAAACGCTGGCAGAACCGGCGTCAAAGTTGTTTTCGCTGAAGGCGTATTTTCGACCCGTATCGGTGAAATACCATTCCCCGTAAGCGTCGTTGTTTTGAGCATTGCTCAGATAGACTGTATTGAGAATATTGAATGCACTCAATCGGAAATCGATGTTTGTTCCTTTGTAGTCGATGTTATATCCGGCATGCAGATCCAGCAAGCCATAACTCGGGATTTGCCATGACTGGCGTCCTTCGTTTTCACCGTTCAAACTGAAGGGGTCGAAATCGGCGAAGTGCCGACTGAAGAGGGTGAAACGCGGCTTCAAATACACTTTTTTGTACCGGTACTTTAACGAGACGCCATATTGACGTTGCGGTGAATCACCTACGGCCACGCCTTCCGCATTGTATTGAACGATTGCGGGGTTGCCCTCTTGATCAATGTAAGGGAGGTTGGTCTCGTCATCCAAAAGGATCAAGCTGTCCTCGGAACTGGTCCAAGTCCAATCGCCTAGACTTACATAGCCTTCCAACGTCAAGTTTCGGCGAATTTGCCATGCCGCATCCGCTTCCAACCCCCGGTGCAATGCACTCATGGAGTTGACATTGGCACGTACGATGTCGCCTTCGACGGTCTCATAACGAAGCAAGGACTGCAACGGTCGATTCTGCCAATCGGTCCAGTACCCATTGACATTGATGCTAAATGGAAATTTACTGAAGCTGTATCCCAACTCTACGGAACTGATCAACTCATTCTCGGTGTTTTCGACAAACTCATTTTGGTAGTCAACCACATTCCGAAATACAGGAGTCCGGTTGAGAAAACCCAAATTCATGAAGGCATTGGAATATTCAGACAAGTTGTAATTGCCGCCTGTTTTGATGGTGTACCCTGGAATCCATTTCCATCCACTTGTTGCAAATGATCCGTTTTCTTGGGCCTCTGCGAAGTAATCAACGCTTTTGTAGCCTTGGGTTACTGCGCTCACATTGAAGAAAGCATTCCATAAATACCCCTTGTATTCCAGCAATAAAAAGGCACCTCCCCAGCGCACGAAAGCGTCGTTGTGGTATCCAATCTTATCTCCAACGGTGCGCATTGAATTGGTGGCGTTGGAATTGCGTGTGTCCACAAAGTAATCTCCACCGAGCAAGTCGAATACTTCTGCATAGTGCTCTCCTTGGTAGGTGCGAAAATCGAGTCCACCGGATAGGGTCAAGTTCTCGGTAGTTTCATGCCGGAAGGTTGAGAGCACTCCGTACCAGTAGTGGTTGTTGTAGAGCTTCCTTAAAATCCGGCTTGATTTGAGCAAGGAGTCGCTGTAAGTCGGATCAATGGGAGGGCCAAACAAGCCTCCAATGGTGTTGGTGTTGTAAAATTTTTGAAAATCGACCTGTCCATCGGGTGTATAGTCTCCGCCACCCAAGCTGTTTTCCAATCGCGAACCTCCGCCGTAACCATAACTGGCATAAGCCATATTGGAGATGTACAATTTATCACTGGCGCTCCAACTGTGGCGAACCGAAAAGAGGGGTTTGTGGTATTTATTCTGTCGCTCGTAAAGCACCTCGTTATTGAGCATTCCCCAATGCACATTGTAGTTGTTGCCATGGCTGACCAACCCTGTCGTATCGATGAAGTCAGTGGCCGATACGCTTTCTTCAAAGTCATCTGAGGAATTGTATCCGAATGAGGTGTTTAAGGCATCGTAGGCAGACTGTTCTTCAGGTTCAAGAAGGGTGTCATTGTTGAAAATACCATCATAGGCTTGGCTGTAACTCTGCAGTTGCTCGTACTCCTCATCGGTTCCGTCAAATAAGGAACGCGCATATTCTTTATCGTGAGTAGCGATGCGTTGCTGGTAACCTCGTGAGGCATTTTCAGAGGGAGATCCTGTAGCGCTGATAGACAGCGTGTGGTTTCCCATCGCTTTCTGCACCTTAATGTAGTAGAAGAACGCGCGATTGTAGTCTTGGTCAAAATAGCCTTGTCGATTCTGGAAGCTCCCTGCCATGGTGTAGCCCCAACCGCCGTCCAATCGACCACTGGTGTGTCCAACTGACGTTCGAGTAAAGCCGAAACTTCCCGCCTCTTGTTTGACAGAAGTTTTACGTGAACTTTCAATGCCCTGGGTCACGATATTGACAGTCCCTCCAATGGCCGGAAGAGCCAATTTAGAAGCTCCCAATCCGCGCTGCACTTGCATGGTCTGCGTGACCATGTCGAGGCCGAACCAGTTGTTCCAAAAGACAGCTCCGCTTTCCATGTCGTTCACCGGAATGCCGTCGATCAAAACAGAAACGTTGCGCTGCTTGAAACCACGAATGGAAATCGATGGTCCGTTGTCATCTGAACCTGCTTGTGTTGCATACACGCCCGGAGTCGAGTTTAAAATCATGGGCATGGGCTGTGAGCCCAATTCCTCTTGAATTTGAACGGGTTTGATGTTCGAGAATGCCACGGGTGTTTCACGCTCAATGGCGACATCGGCAATGACCTCCGCTTCTTGCAAAAGAATGGTTGCAAGCAGCCAATTCAATTGAAATGAAGCTCCGTCGATCGTCACACGCCGTGTTTGGCTTTCGTAACCGATGTATTGTACTGTGATTTCATGCTCACCATAGGGAAGCACCAGTTCATAGCGTCCATCAAAATCAGTAGCCGTACCTCCATCGCCCATCCGAATGGACGCTTGAATCAGCGTTTCACCCGTGATTGCGTCCGATACCACACCGTAAACTTTTCCCGATTGTTGGGCGTCAAGTCCAAGCGCCCCCAACAAGAAAGCGAACAAACAAGCAGATCGTAATACCATGTGTTACTGAATCAGGATGCGATGAGAAAAGACGCTTCCTCCTTGAATTCGGATGTTAACGAAATACAGTCCACTTTCAAGACGGGCCGCTTTCCAGCCGCTCAATGAGCCAGCGCTTGCCCACTCTTCCTGAACTAAAGCTCCAGCAGCCGTATAAATGGTCACCTTTTCAATGGGTGCATTGGCTTCAATTTGCACTGAACCGGAGTTGGACGGATTGGGGAAAACTGATGTCTGAACTTCTACCAGAACTTCATTGATTCCTGTTGGGTTGCAAGCACAAGCGTGCGCACCTAGTCCATCCCATGTGTTGACCACCAATGTGTCCCACTCTGCAAACGTGTTGAATGAGACGGGAGGGATCGTGACGCCTTGCATCACATCATACTTACGGCGAAGTGTGTGGTTGGAAGTCAACCAAGCAGCGCCATCACCGATGTCTACATATCCATTGGCTTCATCGTTTGTCCACGCTACGCCCGGGTCTTCTCCTGGCTTTCCGAAAATATCCAGTACCGTGGTTATGTCTTTAACCAAAACCATGGCGTCATCTCCGTTCATGTATGTAGGAGCAGGATACGGATTGTCCAATTGATCAGCCAAAGCTTGCATGGCAGGATCGACAGCAGGTGATGTTGCACCACCGCCCAAATCCACGTCTTCTGTTTGTCCGTTGACTAGAACCCACGTACCAAAGGGAGCAACTTCTCCTACCAAGTCCACCCAGTCCGTAGCGGTGCCTTCTCCATTGCTCCAACGCTGAAGTTGGTATCCTGATAAATTAATGGCTTCTGCTGTTGGGTTATAAAACTCAAGCCCTTTGTTGTTTCCTGTGCCTTCCATGTATTCTGAAATGAACAAATCGGTGCATTGTGATTGCACAACGAGGGGCGAAATAAGGACTGCAAATAAGATGCTCAGATTGAATCGCATGGTGAAAAGGTGTTTGGTCGAATTTTGTGCAAATTAACTTCGTTTTTCCCATTGAACGATGAGAACATTTGAATTTGAGCATGTGCGGTCGTCTTGTCTCTCCAAACCACAGGTGACAGAGTCCTTTCCTTTTGACGATCACACGATGGTTTGGAAGGTTGCCAACAAGGTGTTTGCAATCGCTAACATCCATGATTTCAAGGGAGTTTCGATCAAATGCAATCCCGAACGTGCGTTGGAACTGCGTGAAGCCTTTGAGGGCATTCGACCGGGATTTCATCTCAATAAAAAGCATTGGAATTCGGTCGATTCACTTTCCGATG